>NZ_JBHLZP010000270.1:0-11135 GCF_042429965.1 Actinoallomurus acaciae | reverse complement strand
CGGACGGCGTGCTGGTCCCGCAGGTCGGGTCGGCCGACGCCGCGCGGGCCGTGGTGGAGGCGGCCAGGTTCGCGCCGGACGGCGCGCGCGGCGCCAACCCCTGGGTACGAGCCGCCCGTTACGGCGCCACGCCGGACTGGTTCGCCGCCGCGAACCGGGACGTCGCGGTGATGGTGATGATCGAAGGAGCGGCGGGGATCGCCGCGATGCCCGAGATCCTCGATGTTCCCGGCCTCGACGGCGTCTTCCTCGGGCCGGTGGACATGTCGCACTCCCTCGGTGTGCCGGGCCAGATCGATCATCCGAAGGTCCGGGACGCCCTCGAGGACGCGGCCGCCACCGCGTCCGCGCGGAACATGGCCACCGCGGTGTTCGCGCCCGACGAGGCCCATGCCCGCACGTGGTGGGAGGTGGGCATCCAGCTCGTCGCCTGCGGCGTGGACGCCCAACTGGTCCGGGAGCGCCTGCTCCGGCTCGCCGAGACGGCCTGTCCGCCGGCGGTGAGCGGCGCACCGCTCACCGCTGGTGGAGCGTGAGCCGAGGCTCCAGAGCCGACGGTGCCGGGTGGCGCCAGATGTCGAGCGGCACCACGCGTGCGGCGCGTCCGTCGTCGCGCAGCACCCGGCCCATCAGCTTCAGGTGCCGTAAGGTCAGGGTGCGTTCGGCGACGACGAGGTTCGGCACGGCGGCCGCGATCTCCATCTCCAGAGGCTGGAGCTCCTCGACCGACCGCAGCCACACCGTCAGTGCCAGGTCGCTGTGGCCCACGACCGCCGCGCACATCCGGGTCTGCGGCAGTCCGGCCAGGTGCGCCGCGGCGTCGGCCAGGGCATGGTGCGGGACGTCGATCCACAGGGTCGCCGACACCGGGCGGCCGGAGAACTCGCGGGAGACCTCACAGCGCAGCGTCAGCGCACCGCTGTCGAGCAGGCGGTACAGCCGGCGGCGCACGGTGCTCGCGCTCGCGCCGGTGGCCGTGGCCAGTTCCTCGTACGACGCGCGGCCGTCGCGGCTGAGCGCCACCGCCAGCCGGCGATCCTCGGGGCGGAGTTCGGCGGCTCCGGTCCGGCTCGGCTGCCCGCCCTGGAGGCGGCGCCGCTGCTCGGGAGAGAGCGAACCTAATCGCCAGTGGCTCCCCTCGACGAACATGTCGCTGGCCACCGACGTGCGACTGGACACCACACCGGGCAGCGCGTTGAGCCGGCGCAGCAGGTAGTGCGAGAGCGTGGGCAGGTCCGGCGTCCAGACGGTGACGAGGAGATCGCAGGTCCCCACGGTGTGGGCGACGGTCACGGCCTGCGGGTCGTCGGCGAGCGCCGCGGCCACGTCGTGCACCCGATCGGCGGTGCAGTGCACCGCGACGAGGGCGAACGACATGCTCCGCATGAGTGACGTGGCCCCGTACGCGGTGACCCAGGCCAGCCCCTCCGTGCTCAACCGCTCCCAGTGTCGCGCGACGGTGACCGGGTTGACCTCGAGCACCTCGCCGATCAGCCGCCACGGCGCGCGCGGCGCGATCTGCAGGGCGTTGATCAGAGCGAGATCGAGCTCCCGGAGTTCGTTGCCGGTTTCGTGCACAGATCGCCCCACCGTCGTCGGATAACTGCAATGTCGCTGAATGAAGCAGTTGTTGCAGCATTATGGCATCGGTCCTTTTCTCGGGGGAAGGGGAAGACGCCGGTATCGCACTATGGCTGACAGTATTCGTTCCTTGTCGGTGCGCACTTCCGGCCGAATCCCCATCAGCTCGGGCGACCGAGTTCGGTCCGTAACGATTGGGTCCCAACGTGGGAATGGACGGGAGTTCGCACATGCCAGACGAATACCCACCGGCGAATCCCGAGGGGTCAGCAGGGCGCGCCTCCATCGCGGCCCGCCTCAACCGGCTGCCGATTGGGCGCGTCCACAAGATCGCGGTCGTCTTCGTCGGCCTCGGGCTCTTCTTCGACACATATGAGATCTTCCTCGCCGGGACGCTCTCGGCGGTCCTGAAGACGCAGTTCGGGCTGTCCCCCGACACGCTCAAGGCGGTCCTGGCCAGCGCCTTCATCGGCCAGTTCCTCGGCGCGATCTTCTTCGGGCGGCTCGCCGACAAGCTCGGCCGCCGGCAGGCGTTCGTTCTCAACCTGGCGATCTACTCGGTGTTCTCGCTGGTCGGGGGCCTGTCGCCGAACGCGACGATCCTCGTCATCGCCCGCTTCATCGCAGGTCTCGGGCTCGGCGCCGAACTCGCCCTCGCCGACGCCTACCTGTCCGACATCCTGCCGCCCAAGCTCCGCGGCCGGTTTCTCTCGTGGGCGTACACGACCGCGTTCCTCGGGATCCCCGCCGCGGGCTTCCTCGCCCGGTGGCTCGTTCCACTCAAACCGCTCGGCGTCTCCGGCTGGCGATGGATGTTCTTCATCGGCGCGCTCGGCGCCCTCCTCGTGTGGGTGCTGCGGCGTGCGCTCCCCGAGTCACCACGCTGGCTGGAGTCGGTGGGCCGGACCGAGGAGGCCGACCGGATCGTCACCTCCTGGGAGGAGGACGCGCGTCGTTCGGGCGCCGAGCTTCCCCCGCCGGAGCCGGGCGTGGCGACCGTCACGCAGGACCGCCTGCCCGTGCGCATCCTGTTCACCCGCGAGTACGCCCGCCGGACCTTCATGCAGTGGACGATCAACGGGCTGGAGGTGTTCGGCTACTACGGCTTCGGCACTCTGGCGCCCCTGGTACTCCTGGCCAAGGGGTACTCCGTGGTCAGTTCGCTGACCTTCCTCGCGTTCGTCTACATCGGCTACCCCATCGGCTCGGCGCTGTCCCTGCCGATCATCGAGCGGATGGAGCGCAAGGTCCTGATCGCGGCCGGCGCCGCGGGCATGGCGATCACGGGCCTGCTGTTCGGCTACGCCCCCTCCCCCTTCTGGATCGTGCTCTGGGGCTTCCTCTTCACGGTGATCAGCAACACCTTCTCCAACGCCTTCCACGTCTACCTCGGCGAGATCTACCCGACGGCGGTACGCGCCACCGCCGCCGGAGCGGCGTACTCGATCAGCCGGCTCGTGACCGCGGCGCTGCCGTACATCCTGATCCCGGTCCTCGACCACTCGGGCGGCTCCGCGGTCTTCACGGTGGTCGCCATCGCGCTCGGACTCCTCATCATCGACGTGCTCGCGCTCGGGCCACGGGCCACCGGCCTGTCCGTGGAGATCGCCGACCGGCCCGAAGTCGTCGAGCCACTTGAGCCTCGCCCCTCCCAACCCGCCGGCTGAACCCCGACAAAGAAGGGAAACGCATGGTCTCGCAAGCCTCCGGAGCCCCCCTCGGAGACACCGCCGCGGACGACGCCGTCACGATCTGCCGTGACCTGCTGCGATTCGACACCACCAATTACGGTGACGGCAACGGTCCCGGAGAACGCGCGGCGGCGGAGTACATCGCCGGAATACTCGCGGACGTGGGACTCGAGCCGGAGATCATCGAACCGACGCCGGGCCGTACGAACGTGATCGCCGTCTGGCCCGGCGCGGATCGGGACCGGCCACGGCTCCTGGTCCACGGCCACACCGACGTCGTCCCGGCCGACGCGGCGGACTGGCGGTTCCCGCCGTTCTCCGGCGAGATCGCCGACGGGTGCGTGTGGGGCCGGGGCGCGGTCGACATGAAGAACCTCCTCGCCATGGTCCTGGCGGTCGTGCGCGAACGGCGGCGCACGTCTCGCCCACCGGCCCGCGACGTGGTCCTGGCCTTCGTCGCCGACGAGGAGACCGGCGGCCACCACGGCGCCGGATGGCTCTGCCGGAACCGCGCCGACCTGTTCGAAGGATGCACCGAGGCGATCAGCGAGGTCGGCGGTTACTCGGTGACGCTGCCGACCGGACGCCGCCTCTACCTCGTGGAGACCGCCCAGAAGGGCATCGCCTGGTACCGCCTGACGGCCAGCGGCGTCGCCGGGCACGGCTCGATGCTGAACGATGAGAACAGCGTGATCGAACTCTCCGAGGCCGTCGCCCGGATCGGCAGGCACCGGTTCCCGCAGCGGATCCGTCCGGCGTTGCGGGACTTCATGGAGGAACTGGCCGCCGAGCTGGGCGAGCCGCTCGATCTGGAGAACCCCGCCCCGCTGCTCAAGGCGCTCGGACCGGTCGAGCGCATCGTCGGCGGCACCTTCCGTGACATGGCGACGCCGACCGTACTCGCGGCCGGGATGAAGACCAACGTCATCCCGGGCCAGGCTCACGCGGAGATCGACTGTCGCTACCTGCCGGGTTCGGAGGAGACCTTCCTCACCGAGCTCGACACCCTCCTCGGCCCCAACGTCCAACGTGAGGAGCTGCACTACGACATCGCGGTCGAGACCGACTTCACCGGGCCGGTCACCGACGCGATGCGCGCCAGCCTGGAGGGGGAGGACCCGGACGGCCGGGTCGTGCCCTACCTGCTGTCCGCGGGTACGGACGCGAAGCACTTCAGCCGGTTGGGCATTGCCTGCTTCGGCTTCGTGCCGCTTCGTCTCCCGCCCGACTTCGACTATCCCGGTGTCTTCCACGGAGTGGACGAACGCGTCCCAGCGGACAGCCTGCGGTTCGGAGCCCGCGTGCTGGACAGGTTCTTCGACCTCTGCTGAGCGCGGCGCCCTCGTGGTGGGGCCGGGGCGCGACGCGGCGCCCCGGCCTCACCGCCTCACTCCGTCACTGCGCGAGGTAGCCGCCGTCCACCGGCAGGATCGCGCCCGTGATGAAGGAGGCCTCCGGGGAGGCCAGGAAGGCGATCGCGGCCGCGACCTCCTCGGGCTCTCCGAGCCGGCCCATCGGATGCATCCGCTCGATCGCGGCCAGATACTCCGGCCCGCCCGGCTCGTCCGGGAGCCGTCGCACGCGTTCGGTGCGGATCGTGCCCGGAGCCACGGCGTTCACCCGGATCCCGCTGTCGGCCCACTCGACGGCCAGATGCATGGTCAGGCCCGTCGCGATGAACTTCGCGGGACCGTACGTCGCCTGGCTCTTCTGGCCGGCCATCCCGGAGATCGACGAGACGCAGACGATCGCGCCGCCGCCGTCACCGACCATCTGCTCGATCGCGTACTTGCAGGTGAGGAACATCCCGCGGCCGTCCACCGCCATGACCTCGTCCCAGTCTTCGGGCTTGGCCTCGGCGATGTCCAGGAGCGGGATCATTCCGGCGTTCGCCACGAGGACGTCGAGCCCGCCGAACCGCTCGACCGCCGACTCGACCATCCGCCGGGCGTCGTCGGCCTGTGACACGTCGCCGACGACGGCGTTCGCGACGCCGCCCGCCCCGGTCAGCTCCGCGTGCGCCCGGGCCAGCCCGGCCTCGTCGATGTCGGCCAGTGTCACCTTCGCGCCCGAACGGCAGAACAGCGCGGCGGTGGCCCGCCCGATCCCGTTGGCCGCCCCGGTCACCAGGCAGGACAGTCCGGCGAGAGAGTTCACGACCGGCTCCCTTCATCGGGCGGTGTGGTGACCGCGCCGAGCGCCGCCGACCCCACGAGCCCCGCGTACTTACCCATCACCCCGCCCGTGTACCGGGCCGGCGGTTCCTTCCACGCGGACCGCCGCGCGTCGAGCGTCGCGGGGTCGACCGCCAGTTCCACGCGACGGGCCGCGACGTCGATCGTGATCACGTCGCCGTCCTCCACGAGGCCGATCGGGCCGCCGAGCGCCGCCTCCGGCGCCACGTGTCCCGCCATCAGCCCGCGGGTGGCGCCGGAGAACCGGCCGTCGGTGAGCAGGGCGACGTCGCCGCCGAGCCCCCGCCCCACGAGCGCCGCGGTGACCCCGAGCATCTCCCGCATTCCCGGGCCGCCGCGCGGCCCCTCGTACCGGATCACCACGACGTCACCGGACCTGATGTCGCCGGCCTGCGCCGCGGCCATCGCGGACTCCTCCGTGTCGAACACGCGAGCGGGACCGCGATGGAACAGGTGCTCGCAACCGGCCGTCTTCACGACGCAGCCCTCGGGAGCGAGATCGCCGTGCAGGATGGCCAGGCCGCCGGTCGCCGACAGCGGGTCGGTGGCCGTCACGACGACCTCCTGCCCGGGGGTCTCGGCGGCCTCCGCCGCCTCCTCGCCGATGGACCGGCCCGTCACGGTGAGGGCCTCGCCGTCCAGCAGCCCCGCGTCGAGCAGTCGCCGCGCCACCAGCCTGCTCCCGCCCGCCCGGTCGAGGTCGACGGCGGTGAACCGCCCGTGCGGCATCATGTCCGCGATGATCGGCGTCCGCTCGCTGACGGCGTGGAACGTCTCCAGGTCCAGCGGGATGCCCGCCTCACGCGCGATCGCCAGCAGATGCAGCACCAGGTTGGTCGAGCCGCCCGTGGCGACGCCGGCCGCGATGGAGTTCTCGAAGGAGGCGCGGCTGAGGAGCCCGCTGGGCGACAGCCCGTCCGACAGCAGCCGCATCGCCTGGCGGCCCGCCTCGATCGCGGTGTCCTCGCGGGTCCGGCTCACCGCCGGAGGGCCGGCCGAGCCCAGCGGCGACAGTCCCAGGAACTCCAGTGCCATCGCCATCGTGTTCGCGGTGTACTGCCCGCCGCACGCGCCCGCCCCCGGGCAGGCGCCGCGTTCGAGCTCCAGCAGCTCGTCGTCGCTCATCCGCCCGGCGGCGTTCGCGCCGACCGCCTCGAAGACACTGGCGATCGTGACGCTCCGTCCCTGGAAGGAGCCCGGCATGATCGACCCGGAGTAGAGCACCAGGCCGGGGATGTCGAGCCGTGCGTGCGCCATGGCCGCGGCGGGGATCGTCTTGTCGCATCCGACGATCGTGACCAGCGCGTCGAACATGTGACCGCGCGCCACCAGCTCGATCGAGTCGGCGATCACCTCCCGGCTGACCAGCGACGTCTTCATCCCCTCGGTGCCCATCGTGACAACGTCGGAGATCGCGATCGTGTTGAGCTCCATCGGCGTTCCGCCGGCCTCGCGGACGCCCTGCTTGACCAGTTCGGCGATACGACGATGCGTGAAGTTACAGGGCATCGTCTCGACCCAGGAATGGGCTACACCGACCACCGGCTTACGCAGATCATCGGATGAATAACCGATCGCCCGGAGAAACGCTCTCGTCGGGGCACGGTCACGGCCTTCGAACAGCCTCCGACTCCTTGGACCAGACATCCTCGCCATCCATTTCATTGCCATCGTCCACGTGCCGGACGAGCTTCAGGTCGAGCCAGATTCCGGCAGCCTGGGACGTGATGATCGATAGGAGCACCAGAACCGTGAAGAACTCCTCATTGATGATTCCGGCGGTGAACGTGACGGTGGCCAGGACGATTCCCGGGCCGCCTCGGGCGTTCATCGCGATCGCCAGGTTCGTCGCCGACCGGTTGTCCTCGCCCGCCAGCCGCGCCCCCACCCATACGCCGGCCAGTTTCACCGCACACGCCACCAGGAGGAACCACACGAAGAAAACGACCGGGAAGTGGTGCAGTAGATCAAGCTGAAGGCCCACGATCGCGAAATAGACCGGCACGAACAGGGCGAGAGAGAAGTGTTTGACGGTCTGCGAGACATCGGTGGAGGCGGCATCGGCGTCCGTGCCGTCGGCCGTCGCCCCGGCGACGCTCACCCCCGCCATCAGCGCGCCGAACACCGCGTTGATACCCAGCGCGATGCAGCACAACACCGCGGCGAACAGGAACACGATCCGCAGCGCCGTCGGGTTCCGGCGCTCCAGCGCGCCCAGGCGGCGCGTGGTCAGCAGGCGGAAGAGGCGCCTGCCGAAGATCAGAAAGAGCAGGAGGAAGACCACCGAGACGGCGACGTAGTAGACCGAGGTCAGCGGCACCGACGTGACGCCCGTGAGATCCCAGAGCCCGAACGCGTCACCCGAGTGCGCCTGGACCAGTCCGAGGACGACGGCCAGCATGACGTACAGCGCCAGGTCCTCCAGCACCGCGACGGACAGCACCACGCGGGCGAACGGCGTTCCCATGATCCCCAGATCGAGCATGATCCGAGAGATCACCGGGATGCTCGTCACGGCGATCGCGATGCCGAAGACCAGCGCGAACGAGGTGGCCGACCCCTTGGGACCGGACAGGCTCGCGGGATCCACGAGACGCTGGATGAGCAGCCCGGCCCCGAACGGAAGCCCCAGTCCGAACACCGTGATGCCGAGGACGGTCCGGTTCTCCGCCGCCGACCCGGCCGATCGCAACTCGGTGCCGGCGAGGAACATCAAGAAGATGAGGCCGAGTTGGTAGAAGCCACCCAGCACCGATGCGGTCGGCCCCGTCTGGGGGAACAGCGAGTCCTTGACGCCGGGAGCGAACGCGCCGAGGACGGTCGGGCCGAGCAGCAGTCCCCCGAGGATCTCACCGATCACGGGCGGCTGCCGCAGGACGCCGAAGAGGTGGCCGAAGAGATGCGCCAGCAGGATGAGGAGCGTTAACGCGATCAGGATGTGCGCGACATCCGCCAGGTGGAGGGACATGAGGCCTTCCGATCATGAGCCCGGCCCGCGGCGCCGATGGTGCCGCGAGCCGGGAGCGGGACCGTCGGTCACGCCTTGACGACGGTGACCGACATCCCTTCCTTGAGGTTGTAGGGGTAGGCCAGGCTCGCGGCGTTCCGGGCGACCGCCAGGAAGCCCCGGCTGTTGAGGTAGGCCACCGGCTCGCCCACCGCGCCGGCGTCGGCGAACGTGGGCGACAGCGGCAGCTCGAACGGCAGCACGCCGTCCACCGTGATCTTCAGCGGGGTGCCGTACGCGATACCCAGCTTCTCCAGGTCCCGGCGGTGCACGTTGGTCCACACGTTGCCGAACGGGTGGTCGATCGCGGAGACGAACCCGCTGAGCGTGCCCTCGCCGGTGGACACCGCGGGCTTGGTGTCGAACCGCACGATCTCGTCGTCCGACAGCTTGCGGCCGACCTTCTCCAGCGGGTAGCCGGCGGCCAGGTGCGCGGACGGGATGGCCACCATCTCGCGGCTGTAGAACGTCGGCTCGGGCTGCTCGGGGATCACGTCGGTCGAGCTGACCTCGTAGGCCTCCAGGTAGCCGTGCTCCTCGATCACCCTGGTGAGCAGGCCGTTGTTCGGCGCGATGTAGATGTAGGAGCCCTCCGCCCGCTCGAAGCCCTTGCCCGAGCCCGCCAGCTGCCCGCGCGCCCCGCCCAGGGCGGCGTGCTTGAGCCGGATCGCGACCGACCGGGTCTCGGTGCCCGTCGCCGGGTACGTCGTGGTGGCGAACACGGTGCCCTCGGGGAAGTAGCGAGGCAGGTCGACGATGTACCGCGCGCCCTCCACCACGTCCCACGGTGTCATCGAGTGGCACACGTCCACGACGGTGACGTCGGGGCAGATGCTCAGCATGAGGCCTTTGCACTGCGCGACCGAGTCGTCGGTCGTCCCGAGGTCGCTCATGAACGCGATGATCGGTCGCCGCGAATTGTTCTCTGACATACCTTCCTCCACTTTTCCGTGCGGGCTTGATTCGCATCATAAGTACGGGACCACGAATCCAGAAGGCGGGTTGAAGTGCCAATTCACATAACGCCGCACGATGTAGCCGGCATGCGCCGAAGGTCGTAGTCGCACTCATCGCTTGGGGCGATGCCCTTCCCGAACGCCCGGGAAAGGATTGCGGTCGCCCCTCAGCCCGAGAGTCGAATGCGAGGCCGGCCGTGAAAGTTCTATTCTTCGGCGACGTCGTCGGAGACGTGGCAACCGACCAGATTATTAACAATCTGGCGGAAATGCGCGACCAGCATGACGCGGACATCATCATTGTGAACGCCGAGAACTGTGCGCCGACCGGGCTCGGAATGACGGTGAAACAGGTCGAGTCGCTGCTCGACGCCGGAGCGGACCTGATCACCGGGGGAAACCATTCCTGGGACAGCCCGGACTCGGTCGACGCGCTCGCCAACCCGAAGGTGATCCGCCCGCTCAACCTCTGCGACGGCGTTCCCGGACGCGGCATCGCCTATCTGGATCACGCGGGCGAGACCGTGACGGTGCTGAACCTCGCCGACGCGTGTGCGATGAAGAGCGTACGGGCGACCGCCGGCAAGTTCCGGCCGGCCTACTCCGCCTGGCACGAGGCCGACCGGCGCGGCACGGTCCTCGTCGACTACCACGGCGACCATGTGCTCGAGAAGCAGATCTTCGCCCGGGCCGTCGACGGCCAGGCCGCCGCGGTGCTGGGCACCCACACCCACGAGGCGACCCGTGCGCTGCACCTGCTTCCCGGCGGCACCGCACTGGTGTCCGACGTCGGGATGACCGGCCCGGACGGCGGTGTCCAGGGGTTCGCCTACGACGGCTTCGTCACGGGCCTGACGACGGTGGGCGATCCCTTCGCGCCGCCGCTGCCCTCACCGCTCGACGGCCCGATCGTCCTCGGAGCGGTCCTGCTGGAGATCGAAGAGGGCCGGACGAAGCACATCCGGCGCATCACCGAGTGGCCGTCGGCCTGACGGCGGCCCGGACGCTCGCCCTTCGTGCAGCCGTGTGAGGTTTCCAGAACCGGAGCCGCCGTTCGTGGAGCGTCCGGGGCCGCCCGCCGCGAGGTCACCGCACGCGACCGCGGTCATGGCGGCTCGCGGCGAGACCGCACGCTCGGCGGCGTACGAGCCGGGGCTTCGCGGCAGGGCTAGATGTACTACCCGGGCAGGTTGGTTGAGGTTGTGTGAGGACACGGTGTGAATGTGGGTGATCGGTGAAGGCCTGCGGTTGTGGAGTGGAGCTGTCTAGGAACCGCTCCATCAGTCAGGAGGCCTTCGTGTCCCACGCTGACGCTGTCCTGACCCTTCGTGCGGGTCTTCGCCTGGCGTGTTTGATCGTCGATGATGGCTGGCCGGTGGCCCGGGCCGCTGAGTGGTATGAGGTTTCCTGGCCGATGGCCAAGTGGTGGGCTGAGCGCTACCGTCACCATGGCGCTGCTGGGATGGTCGATCGGTCTTGGCGGCCGTGTCACAGCCCGTCAAGGACGTCACAGCCGGTGGTGCGCAAGATCGTGCGTCTGCGGTGGAAGCAGCGGCTGGGACCGGTGCAGATCGCCGGGCGGCTGGGCATGCCGGCCTCGGCCGTGCACGCGGTTTTGACGCGGTGCCGGCTGAACCGGCTGTCTCATATCGACCGGGCCACCGGCGAGCCGATCCGCCGCTGCGAACACACCCACCTCGGGCGT
>NZ_JBHLZP010000269.1:0-12655 GCF_042429965.1 Actinoallomurus acaciae | reverse complement strand
CTGCCCGGCGCCGCGCCTCCCGGCCGCGCCCTCGCCCGGCACGGCGCCGCACGGCGCCCTCCTGCGTCATGTCGTCATCCGAAGGGGACCTCCCGCCGCTCCCGCGGCGGCGTTCGCCGGTTGAGCGCCGCACCTCACTCCCGGATCTCCGCTGATCCGGCATTTCGGCGTTCCACTGTCAACTGGAGAGAAGTCCCTTTATGCGCATGTCTCAGCGCGTGGCGGCCGTGGCCGCCCTGGCCGGGCTCGCGGTCACCCTCGCGGCCGGAGCGGCCTCGGCGCACGTCACCGCCAACCCGAGCACGGCCGAGCCCGGCTCGTACAGCAAGGTGTCGTTCCGCGTCCCGAACGAGGAGCAGGGCGCCGACACCACGAAGCTGGAGGTCGACCTGCCCACCGACCACCCGATCGCGTCCGTGTCGGTCCGCCCGGTGCCCGGCTGGAAGATCAAGGTCGAGAAGGCCAAGCTGGCCACGCCGCTCAAGACCGACGGCGGGGAGCTCACCGAGGCCGTCTCGAAGATCACCTGGAGCGGCGGGAAGATCACGCCGGGCGAGTTCCAGGAGTTCGACGTCTCGATGGGCCCGCTGCCGACCGGCGTCGACCGGCTGATGTTCAAGGCGGCCCAGACCTACTCGAACGGCGACGTGGTGAACTGGAACCAGGACCCCGGCAACGGCGGTCAGGAGCCCGAGCACCCCGCGCCGACCATCCATCTCGTCGCCGCCGCGTCCGACGCGGCCAAGGACACGACGGCGCGGACGGCCCCGGCGTCGGACGACGGCACCGCGCGGCTGCTCGGCGGCCTGGGCCTCGCCGTCGGGATCGTGGGCCTGGCGGTCGGCGCGTACGGCCTGATCCGGAGGCGCGCATCATGAGGATCACGATGGCCGCGGCCGCGGCGGCACTGCTGGGCGTGCTGGCGACGGCCGCGCCGGCCGAAGCCCACACGACCCTGACGTCGTCCGATCCGGCCAAGGGCGCGTCGGTGGCCGCACCGGCCCAGATCCGCCTGACCTACGCCGACCCGGTGCGCTTCCCCGGCGTCGTCCTGCTGGACGCCAAGGGCGGCCACCACGAGACGGGCAAGGCGAGCGCGGTCGACAACCACGTGACCCAGCAGGTCGGCGGCGGCCTGGCGCCGGGCGTCTACACGGTCGGCTGGCGCGTGGTCGCCGAGGACGGCCATCCCGTGACCGGTGAGTACAAGTTCACGGTGAAGGGCGGCGGCTCTCCGTCCGCGGCCTCGGGGGTCGCCCCGTCGTCCGCGCCGGCCTCCCCCGCCGCCGAGCCCGCACAGCACACCTCCAGCGCCGGCTGGTGGTGGATCGGGCTGGTCGTCGTCGTGCTCGCCGTCATCGGCGGCGCGCTGGCGCTGCTCCGCCGCCGCTCCGCGGGAGGGCGGGCCTGACGTCTTCGTGGTCCCCGTCCCCGAGGCGCCGGGGACGGGCGGTCAGCGCGGGTCGTGGCCCGCACGCATGCTCGCCCCGGCGCACAGCAGCAGCACGGCGATGAGCGCCGTCAGGGGCGCGGTCCAGGCGCCGGTGGCCGTGTGCAGGGCGGCGGCGAGGAGGAAGCCGCAGGTCTGCGCCATGGCGGACAGAGCGGTCACGTGATCGGGATCGGCGCCCCGGTGGGCGTGGAGCACGCCGGGAAGCGCCTGCCCGGCGCCCAGCACCACGACCCATGCCATCGACGTCCCGGCCGGGCCGACCAGGAGCCCGGTGCAGCCTGCGACGCAGATCATGACGCTGGCCAGGATGTGCGGACGCTGATCCCGTCGCCGGGCGGCGAAGCCGAGGATGAGCACGGCCTGGCCGGCGCCGGTCGGGACGAGGACGGACGGAAGCCGGGCGAGCGTGGTGTAGAAGGCGAGGGTCTGGACGCCGAAGAAGACGGTCAGGCTCCAGGCGACCGCCGTCCGCGCCACACGCGGGCGCTCGGCGCTGACCGCCGGAGCGGGCGGTGGCGGATCTGCGGGGTGATGCCGGCCGCCGCGAGGACGGCCGGGACGACGGCCAGGCACCGCCCGCGCGACGGGAACGACCAGGGCCGCGACGATCGCCGAGCCGATGCCCATCGAGAGGGCGTAGACGCCCATCATCGTGCCGACCCTCCGGCGCGCGAACCGCTTGCGCACCAGGACCGGGAGGAGCACGTTGATGACGGCCGTGGCCGCGCCGACCACGACAGCGCCCAGGTAGAGGCCGGGCGTTCCCAGCACGCGCGGCACCGTCCCGGCCGCGAGGACCAGGCTCGCCCACCACAACCCCCGCTCCTCGCCGAGCCGCCGCCTCGCCGCGGCCGCCGGCGGAGCGAAGGCTCCCATGCAGAGCGGCGGCAGCAGCCCGATCTGCCCGAAGGCGGCCCTGGTGTTCAGGCTCATCAGCACGAAAACCGGCGACGAGCACGCCTCCCGCGCCGTCCGGGGGCGCGGACGCCGGGGAAGCAACACGGCGGACCCTCCGGAGACGTGGGCGAGCGGAGTCCGGCCAGGTTGCACGCTCAAGTCAACTTGAGCGCGACCACGTGGAGGGGACCTTGGAACGGCTGTACTCGATCAGCGAGGTCGCCGAGGCCTTCGGGATCTCGGTACCGACGCTGCGCTTCTACGAAGAGCGAGGCCTGATCCGGCCCACCGCCCGGCGCGGCAGAGTGCGCCGGTACGACCGCGCCGCCCTGGAGCGGCTCGCCTACGCCCGGCCGTGGCGCCACGACGGCATGATGACGGCCGCGGTGGTCCGCAGTGAGAACGTGCGGGACCGGCACGCTCTGATCACCGCCCGGCACGCCGCCATGCTGGAGCGCGTCCGGGAGCTCACCCGCGCCGCCGCCGTACTGCGGCACCTGCTGCGCTGTCCGGCGGACGTCCGGTGACCGGTGCCCACATTCCGCGCCCGCGTCGATGCCGCCCTCGCCGGTGAGGGCGATAAGGGAGCGTTTCCGCCCGGCGAAGTAGACGGCGGCGACGCGCGGGATGCCCGGGAGCCGTAATGGCGACGGAACCCCTTTTCCGGCGAACCGAAAATCGCTTTGCTGATCAGCCTTTCAGCGCGACGAAGGCGGCGCGGCTGCCCGGCTTGCCGGGCGGGCGCAGCCGGCCGTTCACATAGACGCGTGCGGCGCTCGCGTCGCTCAGGACGACGCTCAGCCGCTGTTCGTCGAAGCGCAGCGACTGGCCGCGCACGAAGCTGCGGTTGACCAGAATGTCGCCGCCCGGCACCCGCACGAACACCTGGCATTTCGGCCCCGTCACGGTGACCGCGAGGGTCACCACGGCCGGAGAGGCCGACGGCGAGGGCCGGCCGTGCCGGGTGGGCGGCCGGCCGCGGGTCTCGTCCCAGATCCGGTAGCCGGAGAACGCCGCCAGGCATACGAGGGCCGCGATCGCCAGAAGCGCGAGGAGGAACCGACCGCGAAGCGCACGCCTTCGCTCGGAAGAGACATGACGTCCCACGACGGCGAGCTTAGTCAGTGACGTATGCGACGTCAGGTATTCGAATTGGTCAAGAGCCGGTCGTGGGAAGTTTTCCCGGTATCGACTGGTAAAGAGCGGCCTCAAGAAACCCCTGTGACTGGTGTTACGGAAGTCATCTCACCCCCTGGCCACACCTCCGCCGAAATGTCAGGAAAGGGACATTGATACGCGCTTAACCGGCTAATCTCCGGGGCAAATGACGGGATGCCGTCGATGATCGGGGACGGGTGTTGGATGTCATACCGTCGCGGTAGCGCTGTCGGGGCCAGGGCACTGGCCATCCTCTTGACCATCGTTCCGGCTTCCGCCTGTTCTCTCGGTTCCCATGCCGACGGTTGCCGGGCCGAGGCGATCACGGTGGCCGCGGCGCCCACGATCGCCCCGGCCGTCGAGCAGACCGCCCGCCGCTACAACGCCCAGACGACCTGCGTCCGCGTCACCGTGCTCCGCGAGGAGCCGGCGGACGTGGCCGGCGTCCTGTCCGGACAGGGCTCCTCCCCCGGCGCCGTACGGCCCGACGCGTGGATCCCGGACTCCTCGCTCTGGCTGCCGGTCGCCCGGCGCACCCGCCTCGGCGCCACCGCCGTACGGCCCTCGGGCACCTCGATCGCCTCGTCGCCTCTGGTCCTGGCCGCCGCGCAGGGACGTTCGCCGAGCCAGGTGAGCTGGCGGCTGCTCCTGTCCTCCCGGCTCCCCGGCACCGGCGCGGCGCGGCCACCGGTCCGCGTGCGGTTCCTCGACCCCACGACGCAGGCGAGCGGCCTCGGCGCGCTGATGCTCGCCCACCAGGCGTCCGGGGCGGGGAAGTCCGGCCTCGGCACGTTCGCGATCACCCTCTACTCCGACCTCGGCTCCGCCCTCCCCGACGACAAGGCCGCGTACGACGCGATGTTCCGCGGCGGGGACCCGCCGACCGCCGTGGTGCTGTCGGAGCAGTCGGTCTGGCAGCACGACCACGCGGACCCGAAACGGCCGGTCACCGCCCGTTACCCGAGTGACGGCGCACTCACGCTGGACTTCCCGTACGTCTCGGCGACCACCGACCGCGAGCGGTCGCGGACCGTGGAGGACTTCGGCGCCGCGCTGTCGCAGCCGCCGACGCGCGAGGCCCTGCAGTCGCTCGGGCTGCGGACCCCGGACGGCGTCGCCGGGGCCGGGTTCGGGCCCCGGTACGGCGTCGCGTCCGAGGCGCCGCCGCCGACGCGCCCGCAGGATCCGGCGATGGTCGACCGGATCCTGCAGATGTGGCAGCGGACCGTGCTCGGCGCGCGCATGCTGATCCTGCTCGACGTCTCCCCCTCGATGGCCGATCCCGTGCCGGGCGGCAAGGAGACGCGCATGCGCGCGACGACCCGCGCGGCCATCGGCGGCACCCGCATCCTCAGCGACAACTCCCAGGTGTCCCTCTGGGAGTTCTCCACCCGTCTCGACGGCGACCGCGACTACCGGCAGCTCGTGCCGTACCGGCAGCTGACCCAGCGGGTGGGCATCGGGACCCAGCGCGACGCGGTGATCGCCGCGTTCAACGCCGCGCAGCCCGCGCCCGGCACCCGTACGGGGCTGTACGACTCGGTGCTGGCCGCGTACCGAGAAGCGGTGCGGACCTACCAGCCGGACCGCAACAACGTGCTGGTCGTGCTCACCGACGGCATGAACTACGACCCCGGGCACACGATCCTCCTCCAGGAGCTGCTGAAGGAGCTGGGGCGCATCACGGACCCGCTGAAGCCGGTGGCGATCGTGCCGATCGCCTTCGGGCCCGACGTGGATCCCGGGCCACTCCAGCAGATCGCCGGGCGGACCGGCGGCCAGGCGTTCGTCACCCTCGACCCCGGCCAGATCCAGCAGGTGTTCCTGGAGATGCTGATCCGCCTCACGTGCGGCCGGGAATGCCCCATGTCGTGATCGCCCGGTAAGGTCGGGGTGCTGTGAGCGAACTCGAGTGGCTGGCGATGGCCCGGCATGGGGAGAGCATCGGCAACGTCGCCTGGCGCACGGCCGAGGCGGGCCGGCGCGAGGAGATCGACATCGGCCTGCGCGACCCCGACGTCCCGCTGTCGGATACCGGCCGGCGGCAGGCGAAGGCGCTGGGCCGGTGGCTGGCCGCGATGCCTCCGGACGAGCGCCCCACGGTGGTGTACTCCTCGCCGTACGTCCGCGCCGCCGAGACCGCGCGCATCGCGCTGGCGGAGATCGGCGACCTGCCGATCCGCCTCGACGAGCGGCTGCGCGACCGGGAGAACGGCGTGCTGTACGCGCTGACGTGGCGGGGCATCGCCGCCCGGTTCCCCGACGAGATGGCGCGCAAACGGCTCACCGGCAAGTTCTACTACCGCCCGCCCGGCGGCGAGTCCTGGGCGGACGTCGCCCTCCGGCTCCGCAGCGCGCTGTCCGACATCCAGCGCGACCACCCGGGCGGCCGGGTGCTCGTCGTCGCCCACGACGCGGTCGTGGTCCTCACGCGCTACATCGTGGAACGGCTCACCGAGCAGGACGTGCTCGAGATCGAGCGCACGCTCGTCCCGAACGCCTCCCTCACGCTGTGGGCCCGTAAGGACGGCGAGCTTCGCCTGGTCACCTCCAACAGCACCGGGCACCTCGACGCGGCGGACCTGCCCGTCTGAGGCACCGGCCCGCGGCTCCCCGGCGGCCTTCGGGGGCTCACTCCTTGTCGTCGTGGACGAACAGGTTGAGCAGCCAGCTCACGACGCCGACGACGATCGCGCCCCAGAACGCCGGCCAGAAGCCGCTGACGTGGAAGGGCAGGTTCATCTTGCCCGACGCCCAGCTGGCCAGCCACAGCAGCAGCCCGTTCACCACGAGCGCGAAGAGACCCAGCGTGAGGATGTAGAACACACAGCCGAACGTCTTGACGATCGGCTTCAGGAAGGCGTTGATCAGGCCGAAGACGATGGCCACGGCGATCAGAGTGCCGACCTTCTTCGGGGTGGAGGCCGTCGTCAGGTCGATGCCGCTGACGATGAGCGTCGCCACCCACAGGGCGATTGCGGTCGTAACCACTCGAATCAGGATCTTCACATACCGATGGTTGCACGAAACACTTCCCAGATGAACGCGGTCCGTGACGTCCTGGCCTCTGACACCGACGCGCTCGCGGCGGTGCTGGGACGCGCCTTCGCCGACGATCCGGTCTGGACGTGGATGTTCCCGCGCCATCCGGAGCGGATGGCCGCCATGTTCGCCATGCTGCTCCGCCACGCTCGCCTGCCGAACGGCCTGAACGAACTGGCCGAGGAGAACGGCCGGGTACGGGCGGGCGCGCTGTGGGACCCGCCGGGCCGGGGACGGGTCTCTCTCACGACCCAGCTCCAGCAGCTTCCGGGCATGCTGCGCATCATGGGCGCCCGGACGTACACGGTGCTGCGCGGGCTCGGCGAGATCGAGCGGGTACACCCGATCGAACCGCACTGGTACCTCTCGACACTCGGCACCGATCCGCCCGCCCAGGGCCGCGGGTTCGGCTCGGCCCTGCTGATGTCGCGGCTGTCCCGCTGCGACGACCAGCGGTTCCCCGCGTACCTGGAGTCCTCCAAGGAGACGAACATCCCCTACTACGAACGCTTCGGGTTCCGGGTCACCGGGGAGATCCGCGTGTCCGGGGGCGGGCTGCGCGTCTGGCCCATGTGGCGGAATCCGCAGTAGCCGCCGCGAGGTCCCGGCCGCTCAGGCCTCGGGGTCCTCCAGGAGCGGGAGCGTGAGGACGAACCGGGTGCCGAGGTCGTCGTCGGCCAGCTCCAGTGAGCCGCCGTACGCGTCGGCGATGTCGCGGGAGATGGCCAGCCCGAGCCCCGTACCGCCCGAGTCCCGCTTCCGCGAGGCGGGCAGCCGGATGAACCGTTCGAAGATCCGCTCGCGGTCCTCCGGCGCGATCGCCTCACCGTCGTTGAAGATCTCCACGACCGCCGCGTCGCGCTCGCGCCGTACGGTCACGATCACCTCCGAGTCGGCGTGCCGCGCGGCGTTGTCGAGCAGGTTGGTGAGCACCCGGCCGACGTCGACGTCGTTCACCCGGGCGATCACGCCCGGCTCGGCGGCGACCTTCGCCGAGATACGGCGGGGCCGGCGGGCCACCTCGCGCTCGGCGAGCTCGCCCAGGTCGACGCGCTCGGTACGGCCGGGCAGACCCGCCTCCCTCCGGGCGAGGACGAGGAGCTCGGTGACGATGTTCTGCAGGCGTTCGGTGTTCTTCAGCGTCCGCCTCAGCGCCGACCGCAGGTCGGTGCCCTCCGGGTCGATCAGGGCCGCCTCGAGCTCGGCACGCAGGCCGGCGATGGGGCTGCGCAGGTCGTGCGAGACGTCGGAGACCAGCCGCCGCTGCTGCTCGACGGCCGCCTCCAGCCGGTCCAGCGTGGCGTTGACGGCCTCCACCAGCGAGGAGAACTCATCGCGCCGGGGCGGAACCGACACCCGCCGGTGCAGGTCCGCGGCGTTGATCTCGTCGAGCTCGGCGCGGATCAGCTCGACGGGCCGCAGCCTGCGCGCGGCGAGCCACCAGCGCCAGACCCCGGCCACCCCGATGCTGAACGGGATGCCCAGGGCGAGGAAGACGGCGAGCCCCGGGCGAGGGAACAGACCGAGCTCCGGCGCCAGGACGTACACGGTCAGTGGGCCGTCCGGGCCGACGACGTGCATCGACAGGGCGTGGAAGCAGCGGTTCGCCGGGCAGACGCGCTCGAAGAGATGGCTGCCCCCGGCGGGCGCCTTCGCCCGCAGTGCGGGCAGGCCGACCAGCGAGCGGCTGGCCGCCACGACCTGCCGCCGGTCGTTTTGAACCTGGATCAGACCGGGGTTGCCGCTGACGATCGGGGTCTCGAGGTGACCGGCCCGGATCAGGGTGGCGACCTGGCGCGCGGTGAACGACAGCTGGTTGTCGAGCTGGATGCCCGCCTGGATGCGGACGAAGGCGAGGAGCCCCCCGTACGCGAGCATGGCGAGGAAGCCCGTGACCACCATCGCGATGACGGTCACGCGCACCCTGATCAGTTGCTCATTCGATGCCCGCACTGGTGTCGGCCGCGAAGGCCGCCCCCCGACGGCCGCGCACGGCAACGGTGATCTACCCTGCCGAACCTCCGATCATGCAATACCGCAGGCCAGAGGCCTGATCACCTGGTGACTCGGCGAGGGCCGACCACCTTCATCGAGAGGAGCTCGCCGGGGGCGTACGGCCGGGCACGAGCGGGCGGGAGAAGCGCCGGGCGACCTCTCCCGGGGGATTCCGCGACCCGTTCACTCACCGGCCGGACCGGCGAGTGTCCGAAGTTCGAGACGGAGCTGTCCGAAAGCGGCCGGGGCGCGGCCTGCCTCAGACAACCGGGCACCCGGAGATATATGCATCTATATCCGATTCCCTGTGGCGCGACGATTCGCCGACCGGGAGTGACCAACGGACACGCTCAGCGACGGAACCGTCGGCATATCTCCCACTTCCACGCCATCTCAACGGCATCACCCCAACCATCACGACGGAACGCATGACACCGCCGCGACAGCGTCGTGACCAGTACATTTGATGGCAATAGCGAAACCTCGCACGGGGTCTCGGCTCTTGGTCGCCCCCTCGCACCAATGTGTGTCAAAGTTGACACGCGACAGAAGCCAGCGAAGCGGTGATACTCGACTGTGGGAAACGGACGATCGCGATGACGGTCCGCCCTCCGGGCGGCCCGCGTCAGAACAACTGAAACCGGAAGGATGCCGTCCGCGCCACACGTTGGCGGCAAATCGGCGTTCATAGGGAGGCGGGAGCGCCAATGAAGAAGTACCTCACCTGGGCACTCGGGGCCTTTGTTGTGTTCTACCTGCTGACTTCTCCGTCAGGTGCGGCTCGCGTGGTGCACAACGCACTGGGCAGCCTCGCCAGCGCGGGCAACTCTTTGTCGAGGTTCGTGAACGCACTGTGACCGCCGGCGCGGCTCAGGCCGCGCCGCATCCACCATTCGCGGCGGTTCTCCGCTGTGACCTCACCGTGGTTCTCCGCCACGGAGTACCGGTTTCTCGTGTCCCCCTTCCCTGGAGGCGGTGAGCGACGCCCCAGAACGACGTTCTAGGGTTGTTTTCGCAGCGACCGACCTAAGAGGTGAGCATGGGACCGCTGAACGGCGTCCGCGTCATCGAGATCGCGAGTCTCGCACCCGCGCCCTTCGCGTGCATGGTGCTGGCCGACCTGGGCGCCGATGTCATCCGCGTCGACCGCCCCGCCAGTGTCGGCGGCGAGGCGCCGATGGACCCGCTCGGCCGGGGCCGCCGTTCGATCGGCCTCAACCTCAAGGACCCCGCCGGGGTCGACGTACTCCTGCGCCTGGTCGACGACGCCGACGTCATCGTCGAGGGCTTCCGCCCGGGAGTGACCGAACGCCTCGGCTTCGGCCCGGACGCCTGCCTCGCCCGCAACCCCGGCATCGTCTACGGCCGGATGACGGGCTGGGGCCAGGAGGGCCCGATGTCCGGGATGGCCGGGCACGACATCAACTACATCGCCGTCGCGGGAGCCCTGGACCCGATCGGCCGCGCCGGCGAGCGGCCACTGCCGCCCCTCAACCTCGTGGGCGACTTCGGCGGCGGCGGCATGCTGCTCGCGGTCGGCATCCTCGCCGCGCTGCACGAGCGGTCGCACTCCGGCCGGGGACAGGTCGTCGACGCGGCCATGGTCGACGGGGCCGCCCTGCTGACGTCCTTCATCCACGGCATGCGAGGCCAGGGCCTGTGGGCGGACGCCCGCGGCACCAACCTGCTCGACAGCGGCGCACCGTTCTACGACACGTACGAGACGGCCGACGGGCTGTACATGAGCGTCGGAGCGCTGGAGCCGCAGTTCTACGCCGCGCTGCTGCACGGCCTGGGCCTGGAGGGCGAGGACCTGCCGGGCCAACTCGAGAACGACCGCTGGCCGCAACTGCGCGCGCGCTTCACCGAGGTGTTCAAGACCCGCACCCGGGCGGAGTGGACGGAGATCTTCGACGGCACCGACGCCTGCGTCGCACCGGTGATGGGCCTGGGCGAGGCCCCGAACCATCCTCACGCGACGGCACGCGAGGGGTTCGTGGAGGTGGGCGGCCTGACACAGCCCGCCCCGGCACCACGCTTCAGCCGCACCGCCGCCGAAGCCCCGACCCCACCGGTACGCGCGGGCGAACACACCGACACGACCTTGACCGCCCTCGGCCTGTCCACGAAGGAGATCGCAGACCTACGCGCCCGAGGCGCCGTCGCCTGAGGCGAGAATGCAGGTGAGCGCCTCCCGGCGGGGCCTGGCCCATCGCCTGACTCACTGACGGGCGCCACCTCAGGACGGGGCGGCCGCCGCGATGCGGGGGCCTGGCTGGCTTCGGGGGCGGGTCCGGACGCGGACGCCCCAACGTCCATACCGACACGACACTGACCAAGTTCGGCCTGTCCGCGGAGGAGATCGCAGACCTGCGCGACCGGGGCCCCGTCGCCTGCCCCTGCCACCGAGGCAGGCGGGCGGGTTGGCTGGTTGGTTGGTTGGCTGGCTGGCTGGCTGGCTGGCTGGCTGCGACAGAGATATCCACAACCGTCCCGCCCACCTTCCGCCAGCAAAGCCCAACGCTGGACAATGAGATTGGGCTGAAGCCCCCCGGGCGGGCGGGGACCACCTCCCGGGCGGGCCTCCCGGGCGGGGACCACCTCCCGGGCGGGGACCACCTCCCGGGCGGGGACCACCTCCCGGGCGGGGACCACCTCGCGGGCATTCCCGGACAGGTGCCTCCCCTGGACAGACACCGCTCAGGGTGGGCCCCCGCGATGCGGGATCATCCCTGCGGGCCAGGCCGGAGGTGGATGGGTGGTATCCGGGCGGTGGTCTCCAGCAAATGCGGGATCCGGGATCGGCTCGGGTGCGTCATCCTTGCCCGCATGAGGCCCATACGCGTCCTCATCGTCGATGATCAAGCTCTGTTCGCCGAGGCGCTCGCCGCTCGGCTCGGGGCCGAGCGCGACCTTGAGGTGCTGCCCGTCGCTCATGACATTCGGCGTGCCACCGCGCTCATCGCGACCGAGGCGCCGCAGGTCGTCGTGCTCGACCTCGTGCTCGGGGAGGAGAGCGGGCTCGACGCGCTCGACCTGATCCGGCGGCGCTATCCCGACGTCCGGGTGGTCGTGCTCAGCGGGATCACCGACATCGATCCCATGGTCACCGCGCTGCGGCGTGGGGCGGTGGGCTGGCTGCCCAAGACCGAGAGCGCCGACCTCGTCTCGCAGGTGATCCGGCGGGCGGCCGGGCGTGGAGGCTGGATTCCACCGACGGTTCTCGGCGAGGTGCTGCGGCGTCTGTTCGCCGATGGCGTGCCGGGCACCGACGACCTCGCCGAGCTCACGCCGCGCGAGCGTGAGGTGCTCCGGTGCATGGTCGACGGGCTGAACCGGCCGGAGATCGCCGATCGGCTCGGGCTGTCGGCCAACACCGTCCGTACCCACACGCAGAACCTCCTCGGCAAGCTCGACGCGCACTCCGCGCTCGAGGCGATCACGGTGGCGATGCGCGCGGGCATGCGTCCGTCGAATCCCGGCGACGATCCGCCGTTCTGACTTCGCGTCTGAAGGGCTCCCGCCCAGAAAAACCCGCCGCGGCCGGTGCGGCGGGGACACCCGAGGGGGCATTCGGCGAACGGCGTCCACCATATGGCGTAGGTCCTCATCGTCCTGATGCGCGTTCAGGCGCTCGGGCGGCGGCCGTACTCTCAGCGCAAACGAGAGGGGCGTTCGTGAGAATCGGACGGGGCTGAGCTTGCGCAGGCGACGGTGCCGTGGCGGCGACGGCGTCCGCACTGTGGTCGTCGGTGCGGGCCGTGCGGGTCGTACGGTGGCCAGGGCGCTGCTGGAGAGGGACGAGGGCCTGACTCCGGTCGGGTTCCTCGACGACGGGCCGGTGGGCGACGCGGTCGACGGTCTGCCGGTGCTCGGCGGCACCACGGACATCGCCGGCGCCACCTGGCCGGTCCGCGCGCACCTCGTCATCGTGGCGATCCCCTCGCTGCCGCCCGTACGTGTCGCGCGGCTCATCGACGACGTCTGCTCGGCCGGCCTCGACGTGCGCTACCTTCCGCCCGGCGCGGGCCCGCGGGACACGCCGCTCAGCCTGCTCGGGCGGAGCGAGCTGGTCGTGGCGAGCACGCGGGCGCGGCGGTTCGTCTCGGG
>NZ_JBHLZP010000268.1:11394-19283 GCF_042429965.1 Actinoallomurus acaciae | reverse complement strand
TGGCCCGCGCGTTCGGCGCCGAGACGTGCGTCCCGGGCCCCGACGGCGTACCCGAGGCGATCAGGGAGGCCACCGGCGGCGGCGCGCACGTGTCCCTGGACGCCCTCGGCCACCCGCGGACCTGCGCGGACTCGATCGCGTGCCTGCGCCGCCGCGGACGGCACGTCCAGGTCGGCCTGCTGCCCCTGGAGGCGGGCCCGGCGACACCGCCGATGGACCGGGTGATCGCTTATGAGCTCAGCGTGCTGGGCAGCCACGGCATGCCCGCCCACGCGTACGGGCCGATGCTGGACCTCGTCGCCGCCGGCACCCTTCGCCCCGACCGCCTGATCACCGCCACGATCGGACTACCCGAGACGCCGTCGGCGCTGGCGGCCATGGGCACGTCCCCGCCCACCGGCGTCACGATCATCGAACCCGGGGCCGGTACGCCGCCCGGCTGAATGCCGAGCATCAGCGCCGACTCGGTGCTATGCCGACGCCGCCAGGGCCGGTGTCACAGGGCCTCGGGCGGGATGCCGACGAGCTTGACCAGGAATCGGTCGATCTGCTCTTCGAGGGGCGTCCAGGGCAGGTCGGGCTGGTTGATGCGCAGCGACACGGCGCCGTGGACGGCGGCCCGCAGGTCCAGTGACACCATCGCCGGGTCGTCGGCGGGAGCGAGCCCGGCGTCCATGCAGCGCTGGACGGCGGCCGTGGTGCGGTCGGCCAACTCTTGTTTGAAGGCCATGGAGGTGCGCTGGTTGAGCGTGCTCTCGTGCAGCACCTTGTAGAGCCCCGGGTGCCGGTGGACCCATTCCCCGAGCAGGAGCACCCGGGCGCGGAGTTTCGCCACAGGGTCGGCGGGCCCGGCCTCGGTCTGCTCGATGGCCCGCATGAGTTCGCCGTGGAAGCGCTCCAGCGTCGCCAGGACCAGCTGGTCGCGGTCGGCGAAGTGGATGTAGACCGAGGTCGCCGCGATGCCGAGCTCGCGGGCCACCGCGCGCAGGGACAGCGCCTGGTCATCGCCCAGCTCGTCCAGGAGCCGCAGCGTGACCGAGACGATGTCCTCTTTCAGCCGCGCCCCCTGCCCGCGCGGGTTTCGTCCCCGGGCCGAGGTCTTGTCCATGATCCGCCATTGTAGGGGCGCACCCGTCGCGCTACGCTTGTAGCGCTACAGCCGTTCAGTTATGGAAGGACGACCGATGAGCCTCCCCTCCGAGACCCTCGAGACCTACGAGACCCCGGACCCGGTGTTCGCCGAGATGAGCGCCGCCACCGACCGCGTGCTCTGGGACGGGATCCCCGAGCTGTCCCCCCGCGAGAAGGTCCTGCTCTGCGTGGTCGCCGACGTCTGCCAGCAGACTCTCGGCGCGCCGTTCGAGGAGCACGTGACGATGGCGCGGCACCACGGCGTGTCAGGCGACGACCTGCGGGAACTGCTCCGGTTCATCGCCTACGACAGCGGTTACCCGGCGGCCGTCGCGGCGCTGGGCCGGCTGGTCGAGCTCGAGCGGAAGCTGGGCCTGACCCCCACGGGCGAGGGCCACGAGGTGAACGCCGACGGCGCGGCAAGCCCGATCCCCGAGCCGATGCGGCGGGCCGTGCACGACCTCGACGCCCCTTTCGGCGACTACATGGATCTGCAGTCCCGGATGCGCGGCGGCATGCGGCGCCTGAGTGCGCGTGAGCGCGCGTACGCCACGATGACCGTCGACGTTCTGTACCAGACGCTGGAGGAGAGCTTCCGCGCCCACGTGACGCGAGCCCTCGCCGCCGGCGCCACACCCGACCAGGCCCGCGCGGTCGTACGGTTCTGCGCGCTGTTCGGCATGACGAGGGCCTGGCGTGCCATGCGCGTCCTGACCGGCCTGTTCACCGAGACCGGAACCGTCTTCGCCTGAAACCGCCGCGTCGAGACCGCGGGGAAGGCGGGCCGTCACGGGCGGCGTGACAGCAGGCCGGCGATGAGGACGCCGAGGGTGGTCTCCAGCCGCCCGGCGAAGTCGATGCGCAGGGCGGCGACGGACGCGTCGGCCTCATACGCGGCCCGGACCGCGCTGGAGGGGTTCGCGTGGGTCCACAGGGAGCCGGTGACCATGACGGTGGTGCCGGCGAGCCACTCCGCGCCCGGCACGTCGAGTTCGGGCAGCTGGTGGCGGATGAGCCGGGCGAGCGCGGTGACGTGGCGGGTGAGGCGGTGCCGGTGGCGCAGGACGACCGGGAGGGAGACATTGTGTTCCAGCACGGCGGCCTGGACGCCGATCAGGTCGCACAGCACCGGGCGTGCCGCGAGCGAGGCGGCGAGCGCGGAGCTCAGCCCGGCGGCGCGTTCGGCGGTCCCGGCGCGGGCCTCGCCGCCGAGGCCGCTGGTGACCTCGTTGAGCCAGGCCGCGACGGCGGTGTCGAAGATCTCGAGCAGGATCTCCTCGCGGGACTCGAAGTAGCGCAGGACGTTGGACTTGGCCAGGCCGGCGCGGTGGCTCAGCTCGTTGAGGGTGAGGTGGGCGGCGGGCATCTCGGCCAGCATGGCGACCGCGGCGTCCAGGATCGCGCGCCGCCGCTCGGCGCGCTGCTCCGCGCTGCGGGCCCGCTGGAAGGTCGCCATGCCGACAGATTACAGACCGCCGGTCTGTTGTCCGGGAATGAACGATCTTGGTGGGCGGCGCGTCGCCTCGGCCTGGGCCTGGGGGTTCCGGTGGGCTCCCACCGTGGGTCGGGTACGCGCGCCGGTGCGGCGGCCCAGGACCCGGCCTCCCGCCCGACGCGCTTGAGGGGGTCCCGGTAGCACTGACCAGGAGGAGACCGCGGCGCGGTTACGGTTCCAGGCCGTCGGCGCGCTCTCGCCCCACAGCGAGACAAGCGCGCCGCCGATCCCGCAGTCGGCTTCCGGGCCGACCGTTATGCGGTTAGATTAAGCGCCTATGCCTGAATGTCACCGTGTGAGCGAAATGCCTCGGCTGCCATTCCGGACGACCGGCCAATGAGTGGTTACGAGACGGCGGCCACGTCATGGGAACGGGCGGGCAGAGGGTACCTGGCCGTCGGTGACATGCTCGCCGACGCGGTGGACCGCCTCTATGACAGGTTGGTCGCTGCCGGGCAGTGTTTCGGCAGCGACGGTTTCGTCGGGCGCCCGGCCTACAACGGCGCGGGAGAGTCCGTGGGATTCCGGGTGGCCCGGGATGATCTGCTGGCTCGCCTGGTGCTGGTCGTGAACCTGGTACGGGCGGCCGGACACGGACAGATCGTCACCGGAGTGAACTACCAGGACGCTGAGAACGCCTCGGCCACGATCGTCGCAGGCGACATACAGCGCGCGCAGGACACGCTGGCCAAGGTGGCGAAGGACGACGTCTACCAGCTCAAAGCGCTGCCGGACAACCTCATCCGGCCCATTCCGACGCCCGGTCCGGTGAGGACGGCGCTGGGGCTGCTGGAGATGTTCGGGCTGCAGTGTGAGTGGGCCGACGGGCACTCCGACAAGGTCGCAGAGATTCACGACGCGTTGCGGGACGTCTCGGACGCCTTGGACACGGCGAGCACCGCGTTGACCCACCACACGAGCACGGTGGTCACCGTCAACAGCGGTGAGACCACCGACGCCTTCACCAAGAACCGGAACACCGGTCAGCCGGGAACACCGGACTGGTTGACGCGCCGCAGCCGCGCACTCGGCGGGGAGGTGGAGACGTGGGCCCGCGACTTGCCCGCAGACCAGCGGGTGGCGGTCGAGGACGTGCTGGCGCCTGATGGGATCAAGCGTCTGAACGATGGGCTGCACAGCGACGATCCGCAGATCCGCGCCGAGGCGGCTGCGCGGGAGCAGGCGGCGAAAGAGGCCCTGGGCCCGTTCAAGGTCGACGGTGACACCACCGTGTACGCCCACCCGGCGGACGATCACGTCACGGAACTCGCAGCCGGTAAGGACGTCACGGTGGAGAGCGCGTGGTCCGGGAGCCTCAACCGCGGCCCGGATCACGTGGGCCCGGCCGAGGTGGTCTTCAACACCCGTAACGCGGTCGACGTGTCGGACCTGGTCGGACGCCATCAGGTCATCACGTGGTCCGACACGCGCGCACACGTGCTCGCCGTACAGAACTTCCCGCCCGAGGAGCGAATCGGCACGCGGGAGCCCGAACGCCGGATCTTCCTCACCGACCTGCCGGCTCGCGATGCTCCACCACGCGCGGTCCGGCACCTCAAGGCTCTCTCGACGGACCTGTCCGAAGGACCGCCCTCCAGGCCGTCCTTCGGACTGCCCGATGACTATTGGGAATTCAGGGATAAGATCGCGGTCAAAGTCGCGTCGGGTGAGCTCTATAAGGTGAACCCGGCGGACGCCCTCAAAGCGCCCCTCATACGCCCTCTCGAGGGTGTTCACGACTTCGGTATATCCGGAGGGAGCGTCGCTGAATTCCTCCGGGCCCATGGTCTCGAGGCCGAGGCCCTGGACACTCTGACCGGTAACTACCGCGGCTCTGGTCGTGTCCTCCGCTCGGTGACGCCACTCGATGACGGAATCGCGCGATCCATCGCCAACGAAAGCCTCACTCCGGTCATCTATCCGACGGGCGACACCTGGATCAACCCAAAGGGTGAGGTCCATCTACGCATACCGGACGGTGAGCGTCTCGGCGACGGGCCCTCGTGGCGCATCGCCGTTCCTGACCCGGAACGCATCCCGTCCATGCCGGGCCGGCTGGGGGACGACGGAATCCGTCGCTTCGACGCCACCGATGATGTGTCGCGCTATGGCCATGCACATCTCGGACCGGAGCACTTCTCCGATATCAGCTTCGATGACCTCAGTATCGTCAGTAACTATCAGAGGACGTCCTGGCCATACAATACGGTCTTGCGCATAGAGGGCAACGGGGGAACGCGTGCCGACCTGAATGAGTGGTGGGACGGGATCGCGCCCGGGGCACCACTCGCACTGTTCGACCACCCCATGAACGTGCATTATCACTCGATTATTTTCAGCGATGATCCCAAGTTGGGCCCTCTTCGCAGAGACCTCCTCGCCAGCGAGTCGCCGGGAGAGCGCCTGCAATACTAGAAGGCGTACCTCCACCAGAACCTGCCTGCCGTACGCGAGCTGTACATAAACTACGGTCATTTTCCGTCAATGGATGAGATCGGCGCGACCATCGATAGTCTGCGGCGGCTGACGGACGTGCAACTGCCGGAAGGGGTCGAGACCAGTCGCAGCCTGCGATCCGTATTCTTCATGGAGGGCTTCGACCGGGAAAATCCGGATAACCTGAAGGCATTGGAGAACACGGTGCAGGTGGAGCCGGGGCTCATGTCGCTGTCGCTGGGCGGCAGCGGATACTGGTCCCATACCGAGGTCGCCGGGGAGTATCCGTACACCCTCCACCTCGACGTGCCCGCGGGGACGCGTGGACTGTGCTCGGCGTTCAACGATATGTACGAGATTACCCTTGCGCCCGGAACCCCCTACCGGATCACGCGAGTGACGGTGAATCCCGACGGGACGGCAGACTTCTATGGTGTCGTGCTCCCCCGCTGACTTACGGAGGTCGATGTCGTGAGCGACCGAGGTGACCCTCCTGCGGAGACCGGGCCGCCACCGGACGCCGAGCTTTCGCCGTTCACCCTGCGGCGGCGGGGATATGGGTTCCTGACCCGGTCACCGGTTCGCCATCTTCCGGTCACCAGGCACGGGAAGCTCATCGGCTATCTGTGGGCGTCGGTCACCGGAGACGCCGCGCACTTTGTCGCACGAGTCGACGCGGGCGCCGAGGGGAACCTCGCCGAATATCCGTGGTTCCTGCGGCTCGAACGGGCCAAGGAAGAGGGGCTGACGGCGTTGGAGGCCCTGCGCCACTGGATCGGCGCCCCCGAGCATCCGCGCGCCGGCCGGATCGCGGCCGACGCGATCGAGCAGGAAGCGCCCAGTCTCGATGCTCTCCATCAGGAAGCCCGGATGAGCAACCGACGGATACCCCCGGAACATCTTCCCTGACACCGACGATCACCGGTCTCGTGCGGCGTACGGTCCATCGACCGTGCCGCCGCGCGTGGAATGCGACCTGACCCCGCTGGGGGTGGAGGCAGGGCGGCCGACGGACGCGATCGTGGAGTGGTCCATGGCCGCGCGGCGGGAGTTCGGAGCCGCGGCCGGTCCGGTAGGCGCGGGGCTCAGCCGTCGATGGCGTGGCGCATGGCGCGGAGCTTGGTCTGGGTCTCGGCGAGTTCGGCGGCCGGGTCGGAGCCGGCGACGATGCCGCCGCCGGCGTACAGGCGGGCCCGGGTGCCCTCGACGTGGGCGCAGCGCAGCGCGATGCCCCATTCGCCGTCGCCGCGAGCGTCGATCCAGCCGACGGGCCCGGCGTAGCGGCCGCGGTCCATCATCTCCAGCTCGCGGATCGTCTCGATCGCGTCGGTGGTGGGGGTGCCGCCGACGGCGGGTGTGGGGTGCAGCGCCGCGACGACGTCGAGGACGGAGCGTTCTTCGCTCAGCCGCCCGCGTACGGGCGTGGCGAGGTGGATGAGGTTGGACAGGCGGAGCAGCTCCGGCTCGTCGGGCACGGTGAGCTCGCGGCACAGCGGGGCGAGGGCGGCGCGGACCATGTCGGCGGCGTAGGAGTGCTCTTCGCGGTCCTTGGCGGAGGCGAACAGGGCCGCGCCGGAGACCTCGTCGGCGGCGTCGCGGGCGATCGTGCCGGCCAGCACGAGCGACTCGACCTCTCCTCCCATGCGGCGTACGAGGAGCTCGGGGGTGGCGCCGACGAGGCCGGCGCAGGCGAAGGTGTAGCAGGAGGGGAAGCGGTCGGCGAGCCGGCGCAGCAGGACGCGGGTGTCGATGGGCGAATCGGCGATCGCGAGCAGGTCACGGGCGAGCACCACCTTCGACAGGTGCCCGGCGCGGATGCGGTCGACGGCGGCGGCCACGGCGCGCATGTGGCGGGAGGCGTCGATCGCGCCGTCGGCCCAGCGGACGCCGGTGGGCGGCGCGGGCGGGCGCAGCAGCGCCAACGGCTCGGGGTTGTCGCCGATCGTGGTGTACCAGGCGTGGCCGTCGCGGCGGCCGAGAACGACGCGTGGGACGATGAGCACCGAGTCGCCGGACTTGGGGTCGAAGGAGAAGCTGCCGAACGCGACCGGGCCCGATCCGGGGACGCCGAGCGGGTCCTCCACCGACGCGGCGGCGAACACGGAGGCGAGCCACTCGCGGGCGCGGGTGAAGCGGTCCTCCCCGCCCGGCACGACCAGGCGCGCGGCCTCGCCCCAGCCGACGAGGCCTTCGCCGTGCCGGACCCAGGCGAGGGCCTCGGAGTGGGGAAGGCGCGCGACCAGGTCTTCGTGCGCTGAGCCGCCGCCGGACACGACGGCGGTCCGGACGGTGAGCCGGTCGGGGATTCCCACTGCGAGGTTCACAGTGAACCACTGTACGGGATTTTTGAACCTGTTCAAACAGTGGTGACCTCTGCATTTCATGGGGCCGCCGGGGCCTTCCCGGCCCGCACCCGCCCGCGCCCGCCCGGACCTGGCACGCTCACGCAGATCCGTCGTGGCCGACCACGGCCGTGGTGACATTCCATCTTGTTCGCTGAACTTTCTAGATATATCGTTAACATGTCTAGATGATCAGCTGAGAGGTGGCGACATGGACGACTGGCTGCCGGGCGCGATGGACCCGGCCGTATTCCTCGCCGCGGGCGGCCCGGGCGGCGGCCCACCGGGTCCACCAGGCCCACCGGGCCCGCACGGGCCCCATGGCCCGGCCGGACCGCACGGCATGCCGTTCCCGCCGCCTCCTCCCGGCGTGCCCCCGATGCCGGATCTGTTCGGTCCGGGCATGCCGCCGCCCGGTGTCACGCCGAAGGTCAGGAAGGGCGACGTGCGCGCCGCCGCCCTGGCGCTGCTCGCCGCGGGCCCGC
>NZ_JBHLZP010000268.1:0-11241 GCF_042429965.1 Actinoallomurus acaciae | reverse complement strand
TCACCGGCGAGGGCCGCGCGCACGTGGCCGCGCACGAGCAGGCGCTCGCCGAGCCCTGGGCGGCGGTGGCCGAGTCGGTCAGCGAGGAGATGGCCGACCTGCGGACGCTGTTCCTGCGGCTGGGCATGGCCCTGCGGCAGGTCGCGCAGGCCGGCACGCCCGAGCAGCACCAGCGGGCCGGGCGGGTCCTGGCCGACGCGCGCCGGTCGCTGTACCGGCTGCTCGCCGAGGACCCCGAGGAGGAGAGAGAGTGAACGCGACCGGCGAGAGCCCGGCCATCGCGGTCGAAGGCCTCGCGAAGCGGTACGGCGACCTGATGGCGGTCAAGGGCATCGGGTTCGAGGTGCGGCGGGGCGAGGTGTTCGGGTTCCTGGGACCCAACGGCGCGGGCAAGACCACCACGATCGGGATGCTGTGCACGCTGGTCCGCCCCAGCGGCGGCGCCGCGTACGTGGCCGGCCACGACATCGTCGGCGAACGCGACGAGGTGCGCCGCAACATCGGGCTGGTCTTCCAGGACCCCACCCTGGACGCGTACCTGACCGCCGAGCAGAACCTGCGCTTCCACGGCGAGCTGTACGGGCTGCCGCGCGAGGCGATGAACGAGCGGATCGCGCAGGTGCTGCGGATGGTCGACCTGGCCGACCGCAAGGACGACAAGGTCGAGACGTTCTCCGGCGGCATGAAACGGCGCCTGGAGATCGCCCGCGGCCTGCTGCACTCGCCGCGGGTGCTGTTCCTGGACGAACCGACCGTCGGCCTGGACCCCCAGACCCGCGCCGCCATCTGGAGCTACCTCAGCCGGCTCCGGGACACCGAGGACATCACGATCTTCCTCACCACGCACTACATGGAGGAGGCCGAGTACTGCGACCGCATCGCGATCATCGATCACGGTGAGATCGTCGTGCTCGACACCCCCGGCGCGCTCAAGGCCAGCGTCGGCAAGGACCGCGTGCAGATCGCGACCGGCGACGACGAGGCGGCGATCACGGCGCTGCGTGACCGGTTCGGCGTCGAGGCCGGCGTGCACGAGGGCGCGGTCACCTTCGCCGTGCCCTCCGGCGAGGAGTTCGTGCCGCGGCTGTTCGCCGAACTGGGCGTGCCGATCCGGTCGGTGCACGTCGCCCGGCCCTCCCTCGACGACGTGTTCATGAACTACACCGGCACCACGATCCGCGACGCCGAGGCCGGCTCGGCGGACATGGCCCGCCGGATGATGAGGAGGTGAGCCGATGACCACCCAGGTACGGACCCCCGCGGACGTCGCAAGGGTGAGTGTGGCCCGCCGCGGCCTGGCGCACGACCTGCGCGCCGTGAAGATCGTCCTGCATCGTGAGCTGCTGCGTTTCCTCTACGACCGCAGCCGCATGATCTCCCAGCTCATCCAGCCGGTGCTGTACCTGCTCGTGCTGGGCACGGGTCTTGGGTCCCTGGTCTCCGGCGGCGGCTCGGTGGACCTGAAGACCTTCATCTTCCCCGGCGTGATCGCGATGTCGGTGATGTTCACCGGGATGTTCTCGGCCGCCTCGATCGTGTGGGACCGGGAGTTCGGGTTCTTGCGCGAGATGCTCGTCGCGCCGGTCAGCCGGACCGCGATCGTGGTCGGCAAGGTCCTGGGCGGCGCGGTCGTCGCCACGTTCCAGGGCGTGGTGATCCTCGCGCTGGCCGGCCTGGCCGGAGTCCCGTACGACCCGGTCATGATCCTGACGCTGATCGTTTTGATGTTCGCCGGGGCGTTCACCATCACCGCGTTCGGCGTGGTGCTGGCCGCGCGAATCCGGAAGATGCAGTCCTTCTTCGGCATCATGCAGATGGCGATGATGTTCCTGTCCGGGGCGCTGTTCCCGCTGTCGGGCCTGCCGGCCTGGCTGAGCTTCCTCACCCGGATCAACCCGTTGACCTACGCGGTCGACCCGCTGCGGCACGCGGTGTTCGCCCACATCACCGCGAGCCCCGCGTTAAAGGCCCGGTTCAACCCCGGCGTCACCTGGTTCGGCTGGCACGTGCCTCCGCTGCTGGAGGTCGGCCTGGTCATCGTGCTGGGCGTCGGCCTGCTCGCCGGCGCGATCGCCCAGTTCCGCCGGACCGACTAGAGGCGTCCGGATGGTCAGGCGTCCAGGAACTGCTGGAACAACTGCTGGAGATGGCCGTCGAACTCCCGCCGGTCCTTGCTCAGCCACGCCTTCACCATTTCGGTGTACTCATCGACGATGACCTCGAACGCATCGGCCTCGACACCGTCAAGGGTGATACGGGCGACGTCGGCCGGGTCCATCTTGGGCACGTCGTAGCCGGCCATCATGGCGGTGTCGGCCGCCCCGAGGTGCACCGAGGTGACGAGCGTGCCCTGACCGGCCAGTTCCTGGCGCAGCGCGTTGGTCATGTTCCAGACCGCTGCCTTGGAGACCGCGTAGGCGCCGTGGCCGGGGAAGACGAGCCAGGACGCCGAAGAGGCGATGTTCACGATCGCGCCCCCGCCATTCGCGGCGAGGACCGGCGCGAAGGCGCGGGCCATGGACAGCGTGCCCCAGAAGTTCACGTCCAGTGCGGCGCGGACGGCCTCCAGGTCACCGAGCAGGGCGCCACCTCCGATTCCGGCGTTGTTGACGAGCAGGTTCACATCACCCGCCTGGCGGACCGCCGCCGCGACGACGTCCGGGTCGGAGATGTCGAGAGCGAGGACCTCGACACCGTCGAGATCGATGGATCCGGGTCGGCGGGCGGTCGCGTAGACCTTCGCGCCCCGCTCGACGAGCTGGGCGGCGAGATGGCGGCCGATGCCACGGCCGGCTCCGGTGACGAGCGCAGTGGCTCCGTGGATGTTCATAAGGCGTACGGTAAAACCTCACGTCGGCGTGAGGATCAAGTCCGAACCTCCCGGGAGGTGCCATGCGTATCGGAACAGTGGCCGAACGCGCCGGGGTCAGCGTCCGTGCGCTGCGGTACTACGAAGAACAGGGGCTCGTCATCGCCGGCCGCAGTCCCAGCGGCCATCGGCAGTACCCCGAGTCCGCCGTTGAGCGGGTGCGGTTCATCCAGCTCCTCTACTCGGCCGGGTTGTCCAGCAAGACGATCCTGCAGCTCCTGCCCTTCCTGGACACCCTCGTCGCGACCCCGCAGATGACCCGGCGACTCAAGGACGAGCGGGACCTCATCCGATCCAAGATCGACGACCTGACCAGAGCGCACGACCGGCTCGATGAGCTGATCCGCATCGCCGCCGAGTCCGCGATCTCTCCGGCCACATGCCCGGCGAGCGTGGACGCCGCCACCTGACCGACCGGACGCGTCGTCCAGGTCGAGGAAGTTGGACAGCGGCCCGGACAGGAGCGGAGCCCCGTTCCATTTCACCACCCCCAGCGCCGCAGTTGGGCGTCGTCCAGAATTTCGCGCAGCTTGTTCTGGTCTGCGCGCCAGCCGACCAGGTCGTAGTAGCTGTCGGCGGTGAACTCGATGATCGGGACACCGGCGGCATGGGCCTGCATCGCCTCTATCAGGCGGGACCTGTGGAGTCTCCAGCCTCGCGCCTCGGTGTGGAAGCTGACGGCCGTCTCCAGCTGCGATTCCGATGGCCCGCTGTCGAGCTTGCGGAGTTGTTCCCACACGTGCAGTTCCAGGTCGACCTGGGCCAGCGCTTGTCCGAGAAGTGCGAGATGGCGTTCGGGAGAGTCGGCGGCGGTGGGATGCAAGCGCACTCCGATGCACTTCACCATGCCATGGAGGAATTCCGTGCGCCGGGAGAACAGGACAAGCGTCCCGACCTCATCCCATGCGAATCGTCGTGGCTCACCGTCCGGCACGGTGGAAGCGAAGTGGATACCGGAGGAGCCGACGACCAGAGCGGTCCACCCCTTGCGGCGTGCTCGGACCAGCCGCACGGCGCCGACAACGGCCACCAAGACGGACACGACGAACAGGACCGCAGGCGAGGGTGATGGCGCGAGATGCCGGCCCTGAGCGGCACGGGCAACGGCGATGGCCGACAGTGCGGCGATGGCCGTCCCTCCCAGAACCATCGAGACAGGCCAGACACGTGAAAACCGCACGGCATACGGCCGCAGCGGCGTCGGCCGGTCCCCCTCCGCAGTTTCACCGATTCCCATCTGTGAACCCTTCTGATCCCCCACGCTCCCACCTCTGTCGGCGTATTCAGTGGTGCTGCAGTCGACCTGCTTGAGAATGGGGGCGAACGGTCGAACCGGCAACCCGCCGCGGCCCTGACGGCACGGTGTCGGGTTCCTACGCGCCCGGCCATGGGCTCCGGGCGCGGGGCCCGCCGGGGTCAGGGGGTCAGGACGGTCTTGCCGTCGAGTCGCCCGGCGGCGGACTCGTCGTGGACGGCGGGCAGGTCGGTCAGTGGCCGGCGCCGGGCGACCCAGATGTCCAGGTCGCCGCCGTCGACGCGGGTGGCGAGGTCGGCGAGCCGGGCGGCGTCGCTGCGTGCGTACACCCGTACGGTCCGGACTCCGCGTCCGGGGTCCTCGGGGCCGGGGGTGGTGGTGCTGACGAAGGCTCCGCCGTCGGCGACCAGGTCCACCAGGGCGGCGGTCTCTCGCGGGTCGGTGGTCACGAGGTTGAGCACCGCGTCGAAGTGCCGTCCGGCGACCGCCTGCGGGAGCGGTGTGGCGGTGTGGTCGATGATCCGGTCCGCGCCGTAGGAGCGCAGCCGGTCGATGCTGCGCGGGCCGGCGGTCGCGGTGACGGTGGCGCCGGCCCGCCTGGCCAGCTGGACGGCGTATCCGCCGACGGCGCCGCCCGCGCCGTTGATCAGGATGCCGTGGCCCGCCTGGACACCGGCGTGCTCGAACAGTGACTGCCAGGCCGTCAGGCCCGATGAGGGCAGGGCCGCGGCGTCGGCCAGATCGATGGTGCGGGGCGCGGCGGCCAGTGTCTCGGCGGGCGCGGCGACGTACTCGGCGGCCGCGCCGGGCGCGGTCATCGGCAGGAACGCCACCACCGCGTCCCCGGTGTTCCAGCCGCTCACGCCCTCGCCGACCTCGCTGATGACGCCGGCCACGTCGAAGTTCGGAACGTGCGGGAAGGACAGCGGGAACACCTGCCGCAGGAGGCCCGCGCGGATCGCGACGTCGACCGGGTTGAACGAGGCGCCGGCCACCTTCACGACCACCTGCCCCGGACCGGCCACCGGGCGGTCGGTGTCCTCGTAGGTCAGGACGTCGCTGTCGCCGTAGGAGTGGTAACGCACTGCCTTCATGATCTCTCCTCGATCCATTGCTTCGAAGTTGAAGCATTCGGGAGACTGTAACCCGCTTCGACTTCGAAGCAATCCACCAGACCGAGTGACGGTCGTCACAGTGCTTTGAATTTGAAGCATGTACGGTGGGGGCGTGGCCACCCGAACACCGGCTCCGGCACGCCCCGACACCGCCACCCCGGCGACGCGAACTCGCTCAGGAGGCGACATCTCCCCCGGATAAGGTCGTCAGCATGACTCGATGGATCGAACTCGACGGCGCGGTCAACGTCCGTGACATGGGCGGACTCATCACCGCCGACGGCGGCACCCTGCGCACCGGCCGGCTGCTCCGTTCGGACAACCTCCAGGGCCTCACCTTCGCCGACGTCGACCGCCTCGTCACCCACATCGGCATCCGTCACGTCATCGACCTGCGCAGCGAAACCGAAGTCACGATCGAAGGCCCCGGCCCGCTCACCCGTGAACCCCGCGTGACGATCCACCACCTGTCCCTGTTCGCCGAAGGCGGCGGCCTCACCGACGTCGAAGCCGACATCCCTCCCGCCACCGGCCGCGGGATCGACACCGACAAGATCCTCCCCTGGCAGAACCGCGCCGAAGAGGGCGGCCAGGAGAGCGAACGCAGCGTCAACCACTACCTCGGCTACCTCGCCGACCGCCCCGACTCCGTCGTGGACGCGCTCCGGGTCATGGCGCAGGGACCCGCGATCGTCCACTGCGCCGCCGGCAAGGACCGCACCGGCGTCGTCATCGCCTTCGCCCTGAACGTCCTCGGCGTCCCCCGCGACCGCATCGTCGCCGACTACGCCGCGACCGGCGACCGCCTCGACGCCATCCTCGCCCGCCTGCGCAGCAGCCCCACCTACGCCCAGGACCTCGACTCCCGGCCCGCCGACACCCACATGCCGTACGCGGCCACGATGGAGAAGTTCCTCACCACCCTCGACGAACGCCACGGCGGCCCGCCCGGGTGGCTTCGGCACCACGGCTGGACCGACGACGACACCACCGCCCTCCGCGCCGCCCTCCGGATCTGACCTACGCAGACGCCCTCACGGATGGGCTGACACGAACCGCACGGTGATGGACAGGCCGCCCTCGGGGCGTGCGTCGGCGGTGAGGGTGGCGTGGTGAGCCCGGGTGACGGCGTCGACGATGGCGAGACCGAGGCCGTGACCGTCACGGCGGCCGTGACGATCGGGCGCCAGTCTCTGGAAGGGCTGAAAGAGACGCTGGACCTGGTCGCCGGGGATGACCGGCCCGGTGTTGGCCACCGTGAGGGCCACCTGCGCGCCGCAGGTCCCGGTGGTGACCTCCACCCGCCCGCCCGGACGGTTGTGGCGGACGGCGTTGTCGACGAGGTTGGCGACGAGGCTGTCGATCAGCCCTGGATCCCCGGCCGTCACCGCGGGCGTCAGGTGCTCGACGAGGTCGACGCCTCTCTCCGCGACCCGGTCGCGGCGGGAGGCGAGCACTCCCCCGGCGACGTCGGCGAGGTCGAGAGCGTCCCGGCGAGAGATCCCGCGCTCGCTGGTGGCGAGGACGAGCAGTGCCGTGACGAGCCGTTCCTGATGTCCGCCGAGCGCGAGAGCCTCCTGGCAGGCCGACCGCAGAGCGTCCGCGTCCGCGTCGGGATCGGCGAGGGCGACCTCGAGGAGGGTACGCAGCCCGGCGAGAGGAGTGCGCAGCTCGTGGGAGGCGTTCGCGACGAAGTGGCGCTGGGCGTCGAAGGCGGCCTGAAGGCGGGCGAACAGGTCATCGAGGGTGCTGCCGAGCTCGGTCAGCTCATCCGTGGGCCCGCCGAGGTCGAGACGCCGGTGGAGGTCACCGGCGGAGATGACTCTGGCGGTGGCGGTGATGGCACGCAGCGGGCGCAGGAACCGGCCGGCGACGAACCAGCCGAGAGCCAGGGCGACCGGAACCAGCACGACCAGCGCGACGGCGGACCCCATGAGGAGCCGGGGCAGGCCGATCCCGTGCCCGGTCCCGGTGATCGCGCTCGGCGAGGGGTCCTCCTTGGGCCTGGCCGACTGGACGCCGGCGAGCGGGACGTCGACGAGTACGAGCACGAAGACCCCGGCGGCGTAGATGCCCGCCGCGTACGCGAGCGCGAGCCGCGTCTGCAAGGACCGTCCGGCGAGCCGCCGGTGAGTCATGACGCTCCAATGCGGTAGCCGCCCTCGCGGATGGTCTCGATCACGGGCGGGTCGCCGAGCTTGGCCCGCAACCGGTGCATGGTGTGCTTGACGGCGCTGCTGAAGGGGTCGGCGGCCTCGTCCCACACACGTTCGAGCAGCTCCTCAGCGGAGATGACCAGGCCGGGCGCGGCGAGCAGGCATTCGAGCAGGGCGAACTCCTTGGGGCTCAGCGGAAGCCGCCGGCCGGCCCGGAACGCGACGCGGCGGGCCGGATCGAGCGTGATGTCCCCGCAGGCCAGGGTGGGCGGTAGCGGCGGCGTGGCACGGCGGGCCAGAGCACGGACGCGGGCGACCAACTCGGCGAACGCGAACGGCTTGGGCAGATAGTCGTCGGCGCCGAGGCTGAGCCCGTCGACACGGTCCTCGATCGTGCCCGAGGCGGTGAGCATCAGGACGCGGGTCTCACAACGGCCGTGGGCGAGCCGCCGGCAGATCTCATCCCCGTGGACGCCCGGCAGGTCACGGTCGAGGATCACCACCTCATAGCGGGTGACCGCCAGGCGGTCGAGGGCGGCGGTCCCGTCCAGGACGACGTCGACGGCCATGCCCTCACGGCGCAGCCCCGTACCGATGGAGCGGGCCAGGACCTCGAAGTCCTCCACGACGAGGACCCTCACCGCCACTCACCCCCGCCGGTCATCGGACGGGCGGGGCGACCGAATCGGCCATCGGGTCGAGATGCCATGCGCCGACGATGCCAGATCCCCGGTTCCAGCCGGGTCGCAGCCACCGCGACCGCGCTGAGACCGGGCACCGCGTACAACCGTCGGCATGAATCCATCCTCGACCGTGCGCTCGCCGCGATGAGCGCCACCGGGATCGTCGTCGCCGGACTGCGCAAACGATACGGGGCGACCCTGGCCCTCGACGGCATGTCCTTCACCGTCCGCCCGGGGCTGGTGACCGGCTTCCTGGGGCCGAACGGGGCCGGAAAGTCCACCACGATGCGGGTGATCCTCGGACTCGACGCCGTCGAGGAGGGCACCGCGCTGGTCGACGGCCGGCCCTACCACCGTCTCCGGCACCCGCTGAACCACATCGGTTCCCTGCTGGATGCGGCGGCACTGCACCCCGGCCGGACCGCACGTCACCACCTGCTGTGGCTGGCGCACTCCCAGGGCCTGACCGCGCGACGCGTGGACCAGGTGATCGAACAGGTCGGCCTGACCCCGGCGGCCCGGCGCAAGGCCGGCGGCTACTCACTCGGCATGCGCCAGCGGCTCGGGATCGCCGCGGCGCTGCTGGGCGACCCGCCGACCATCATGCTCGATGAGCCGTTCAACGGCATGGACCCCGACGGCATCATCTGGATGCGCGGCTTCCTGCGCTCACTCGCCGCCCAGGGCCGCGCCGTGCTGGTCTCCAGCCACCTGATGAGCGAGATGCAGGACACGGCCGACCATCTCGTCGTGGCCGGGCGCGGCAAGGCCATCGCCGACGCCGCCGTGGCCGACCTGATCACGGCCGCCTCCCGGAACCGGGTGACCCTGCGGACCACGGCCGGAACGCACGCGATGAGGGTGCTCGCACACGCCGGCGCGACCGTGACGGCCACCGGCCGCGACACCATCACCGTCTCCGGTCTGCCCGCGGAACGGATCGTGGCGCTGCTCGGCAAGAACGCGGTGCCGTTCTCCGAGGTGTCGGCACATCGCGCCACCCTTGAAGACGTCTACCTGGAACTCACCCGCGAGGCGGTCGAGTTCCGCGCCACGACACCCGCGGAGGCCTCACGGTGACCCTCGCTGTCACGCCGCACCGATCCGGCCGACGAGCCGCGCGCAACGGCTTCCCCCGGCTGCTGCACGCGGAATGGACCAAATTCCGAACCGTCCGCGGCTGGGTGACCGGCATCACGGCGGCGGCACTGATGATCGTGCTGGTCGCCCTGCTCACCGGGGCCGGCGGTAACCAGAAGGGCGCACCACCCGTGCCGATCGGCCCCGGCGGTGAGCCCGTCACCGACAGCTTCTACCTCGTGCACCGGCCGCTGACCGGAAACGGCGCCATCACCGTCTCGGTCTCCGCGCTCGACAGCAGCATCCCCGCGCGCCCCGGAGACCTGCGGCCCGGCACCGTGCCGTGGGCGAAGGCCGGGCTCATCATCAAGGCGAGCACCCGCCAGGGATCACCCTACGCGGCGATCATGGTCACCGGCAGCCACGGCGTACGCATGCAGGACGGCTACGTCAACGACACGGCCGGCCCCTCCGGCCCGGCCTCCGCCGCGTCCCCCCGTCGGCTGCGCCTGGACCGCTCGGGCGACACGATCACCGGCTATGCCTCCACCGACGGCACCCGATGGACCAAGGTGGGCACCACGCAGGTGAGCGGACTCGGCTCGACCGCGCAGGCCGGGCTGTTCGTCGCCTCACCGCAGGCCGTGAGCGGCGGAGGCACCCGCGGCAGTGTGTCCACGGCCACCTTCGAAGACCCGCACACCTTCGGAGGCTGGACCGGCGGCGACTGGACCGGCGATCAGGTGGGAGCCCGATCCCCCAGCTTCGCCGGCTACCCGGAGAACGGCTCGGGTTCGTTCGCGCGATCCGGCGCCCGGTTCACGGTGACCGGCGCCGGCGACATCGCGCCCGCCGTCCGCGACAGCCTGCCGACCGGCGGCCTCCTCCGGGACATCCTCACCGGCACGTTCGCCGCGCTGATCGCGGTGATCGTCGTGGGGGCGCTGTTCATCACCGCGGAGTACCGGAACAAGATGATCCACCTCACCCTGGCCGCGAGCCCGAGGCGGAGCCGGGTACTGGCGGCCAAGGCGATCGTGCTGTGGTCCGTCACCTTCGTCGCCGGGTTCGCCGGGACGATCCTCGCGACCCCGCTCGGTGAGCGGCTCGCCCGGGGCAACGGCGTCTACCTCTTCCCGGTGTCCTCCCCCACCGAACTGCGGGTGGCACTCGGGACCGCGGCGCTGCTCGCGACCGCCTCGGTCCTGGCCCTCGCCGCCGGCGCCGTCTTCCGGCACAGCGCGGGCGCGGTCACCACCGTCATCGCGGCCACCGTACTGCCCTACATCCTGATCGCCATCCCGTTTCTGCCCGCGAGCGTGTCGAAGGCAGTGGCCACGGTGACACCCGGCGCCGCCTTCGCCGTCCAGCAGACCCTTGTGCCCTATCACCAGGTCGTGAGCAACTACACGCCGTACTACGGCTACTACCCGCTGGCGCCCTGGGCCGGGCTCGCCGTCCTGGCCGGCTACACGGTGGCAGGCCTGGCCGTGGCCGCCGTCCTTCTCGACAGGAGAGACGCATGAGACCGGCCCTGCACGCGGAATGGACGAAGATACGGACCGTCGCCGGCCCCCGGTGGCTGTTGCTCGGCACCGTCGCGGCGACGGTGGCCCTGAGCACCGTCGCGACCTCGGTGGTGCACTGCACGGCCCGTGGCTGCGGCGGCGACACCACCAAGATCACCCTCATGGGCGTCCACCTCGGCCAGGCGCTGGTCGCCATCCTGGCAGTACTGATCATCAGCGGGGAATACGGCTCGGGCATGATCTGCACCACCCTGACGGCGACGCCACGGCGAACCACCGCCCTCGCGGCCAAGGCCGTCACTCTCACCGGCCTCGTGGCCGTCGCCGGAACCCTCGCCGTCGCCGGGTCACTGCTCGCCGGGTGGCTCACCCTGCCCGGCCCCGGCCGCCAGGCCCTGTCCCCGGCCGACGGGCCGACGCTGCGCGCGGCCGCCGGGTCGGTCCTGTACCTGATACTGATCGCCCTGCTCGGCCTCGGCGTCGCGACCGCCGTACGCGACTCCGCCACCGGCATCGGGCTCGTACTCGGCCTGCTCTACGTCGTCCCCATCATC
>NZ_JBHLZP010000267.1:0-18857 GCF_042429965.1 Actinoallomurus acaciae | reverse complement strand
CGGCGGCCGCGGTGAGCGCGGCGCCCTGGTCGAGGCGTTCGGCCAGGTACGGCGAACGGCCGGAGCGCGCCGCCGCCGTCGCGTCGCGGGCCAGCGCGGCGCCGCTGAAGTACGCCTCGAGACATCCGGTGTTGCCGCAGACGCAGAGCGGTCCGTTGTCGTCGACCCGTACGTGCCCGATGTCGCCCGCGCTGCCGGACATCCCGCGGTAGATCTCGCCGTCGACGAGGATCCCGCAGCCGACGCCGGTGCCGATCTTGACCAGCAGGACGTCGTCGATCGAGCGGGCCGACCCGGCGTGCAGTTCGCCGAGGGCCATGATGTTGACGTCATTGTCGACCAGGACCGGACAGCCCAGCCGCTGACCGACCACCTCGCGCACCGGAAACCGGTCCCAGCCGGGCATGATCGGCGGCACGACCGGCACCCCGTCGCGGAAGCTGACCGGGCCGGGCACGCCGATTCCGACGCCGTGGAGCTCATCGAACAGGCCCTCACCGCGCAGCTTCTCCACCATGGCGAGCGCCCGGTCGAGGACGACGTCCGGGCCCTCGCGCACGTCGCAGGGCGCGGCGACGTGGCCGAGTATCTCCAGCTCCGCGTTGGTCACCGCGACGTCGATCGAGGTGGCGCCGATGTCGATGCCGGCGAACCGCAACCGCTGCGAGAGCCGGACGACACCCGAGCGCCGGCCGCCCCGTGACGCGGCCAGCCCCGCCTGCTCGACCAGCCCGCACGTGACGAGCCGGTCGAGTTCGACGAAGAGCTTGGACCGGGAGAGGTCGACGACGTCGCTGAGTTCGGCCCGCGACCGTGCGCCCCCGTCCCGGAGCAGGCGCAGCAGCCGCGCCTGATGCGCGTTCTCCGGCCGTGCGGTCATCTGCGTCACGCGCGTCAGTGCCGCATGCCTCCTGGAGGATCGCCCGGCATGGTGCCGTCCTTGTCGGTCACCACGAACATTCCGGCCATCCCCATGTCGGCATGGCTCTGCACGTGGCAGTGGTACATCCACATCCCCGTCCCGACGCGGTCACCGGCGACGACCTGGAAGCCGAACGAGTCGCCCGGCCCGGTGGTCCTGGTGTCGATGATCCGAGTCGGGTCCGTCGGGCTCTCCAGCAGGCCGGTGCGGTTGTCGGCCCACCGGTGCCCGTGGACGTGGAACGTGTGGAAGAAGTCCCCGTGGGTGATCACGATGAACTCCACCCGCTCGCCGATCTTCGCGACGAACTGCGGCGTGTCGTTGGCCGCGCGGTTGTTGATGGTCATGTCGTTGAAGACGACGGTGAACTGCTTGTGCGGCCGTACGTCACCCTTCCGCCGGACGACCAGCGGCCCGTACAGCCCCGCCCGGATGCCGCCCGTGCCGTGGTCCGTGCCCACGGTGTGGTCGTGGTAGTGCCAGTAGCCGGCGCTGCCGTGCTCGATGACGCCGCTGGTACGGCGACCGGGGGCGTGGGTGCGCCAGACGTAGGTGCGGCTGCCGCCCGGTTCGACCACGCTGTTGTTCATCTTCGTGCCGTCGCTGGCCGTGTCGTAGTCCACGCCGTGCACGTGCAGGCTGGCGGTCACGTCGAGGTTGTTGACCATCGTGATCTCGAGGGTCTCGCCCTCGGTCATCTCGATGAGCGGGCCGGGGATGGTGGCCTTGCCGGGCTTCAGCCCGTAGCCCATCTGGCCGTTCGGCAGCTTCTCCGCGTACAGGGTCATGCGGCGGATGGGGGTCGGCTTGTCGCCGGCCTTGGCCACCGTCGCGGCGGACGACTGGCCCGGTACGACCAGCGGAGTGAGCGCGGCGGCCGTGGCGAAGGCCCGCCGGGACAGCGCGCCTCGCGATGCACCTCTGCCAACCTCGGTCATGGTTCCCCAATCGATGGCGCCGCCCCATCGGGTGAGGCGACCTGCGGCTGTCCGTGCTGCCGACGAGGAGGTCGGCCTGGACGACGTGGAGTGCGGGGGAGTCGGGGTCTCGGACCTGCAGAAAATGGCTCATACCACTCGAAACCGGCCTCACCGTAACCGCGAGGCGGGACTTTTTCTAGTCAGATGACAAAGTCCGGCCATTTGCGGCGCTACTTCTTGACGTGGGAGCGAAAGAGCCGGAAGCTCCGCCCAGAGTTCGGATGCATCCGGACAAAGCTCACGACCCCGCGCCACGGTGCGCGGTGCACATCGCCGACCGTTCTGGAGTGCCGCATGCCACCACCAGTACCCGGTCGGCACCCGCGTCCGCTGCCGGCCCGGCAGAGCCCCCTCGGGCGGCAGCGGTCGACCATCCGCGACTCCGCACGTAGGTGCCGACATCGGCAGGCGCGGCGACCGCCGCGAATGACCCCATGGCTCTTCCGCAAGGTGCCGTTGAAGCTCTCCGACTAAGGAGCAACGATGGGTCGAAGAGACCTTTTCCCCCCGCCCCGACCATCCGCCTGGCGCCGTGTGCTGACCGTCGTGTCGAGTGTCGCGCTGACGATGGGACTGGCCGCTCTTCCCGCCGCACAGGCGCAGGCCAAAACCGACGCCGCGGCATCGGACGTCCGCGTGCTGGTGTTCCACGGGCCGGCCGACAAACAAGACGACCCGGTCGCGAGCGCGGCGGGGGCGATGGAGAAGCTGGGGAAGAAGAACCACTTCTCCGTCGACGAGTTCGACGACCCGCGAGTCTTCAGCGCCGGGACGCTGGCGCACTACCGCGCCGTGGTGTTCCTGTCGGCCGACGGCGTGACGCTGAGCGCCGACCAGCAGGCGGCGTTCCAGACCTACATCGAGCAGGGCAACGGCTTCGTCGGCATCCATGACGCCGCCCGCGCGCAGGCCGACTCCTCCTGGTTCACCGAGCTGATCGGCACCCGTCCCGCGGACAGCCTGCCGAACGCCGAGAAGGTCACCGACATCTCGGCGAGCGACGAGAACCCGCCGAACGAGACCAAGGACAAGCTCTTCGACGGCAAGAACGACACCAAGTGGCTCGCCCACGCGAAGTCGGGCTGGGTACAGGCGAAGGCGGAGAAGCCGGTCGCGGTCGCCCACTACGCGTTGACCTCGGCGAATGACTACCCCGGGCGTGACCCGAAGGACTGGACGCTGCAGGGCTCGCAGGACGGTAAGAGCTGGACCGACCTGGACAAGCGGAGCGGAGAGAGCTTCGACCAGCGGCTCCAGACCAAGGAGTACACCTTCAAGAACACCACGGAGTACGCCTACTACCGGCTGGACGTCACCGCGAACAGCGGCGAGCCGCTGACCCAGCTGGCGGAGCTGCGGCTGTTCGGCCCCACCGCCGGTCCTCCTCCGGAGGCCAAGGTCCAGCAGGCGACCGTGGACGTCACCGACCGCCAGCACCCGGCGAACAAGGGCCTGCCCCTCACCTGGAAGAGGTCGGACCAGTGGATGAACTGGAGCCCGAGCCCCCAGGGCAAGGTGCAGACGATCGCGCAGGTCGAGGAGCGAACCTACGACGCCGGCCCGAACGGCAACGGCGCGTTCCACCCGGTCTCCTGGTGCCGGGACTACGACGGCGGCCGGTCCTTCTACACGGGCATGGGCCGTACCGCGGACAGCTACACGACGGACAAGAAGTTCCAGAGTCACCTGCTCGGCGCGATCGAGTGGACGACCGGCATGGTCCGCGGCGACTGCAAGGCGACCATCGCGTCGAACTACACGATCGAGCGGCTGACCGGGAAGAACAAGACCGGAGAGCTCGACCAGATCGGTGAGCCGCACGGCCTGACGATCGCCCCGGACGGCAAGGTCTTCTACATCGGCAAGGCCGCCTGCCCGACCGGCCCGATCGTCGACTGGAACGACCCCAAGGTCGGCCTCGGCTGCGGCACGATCCACCAGTGGGACCCGAAGACGAAGCAGGTCAAGCTGCTCACCACACTGCCGGTGATGGGCAACCGCGGCAGCGGCGACGAACTGGTCAAGAACGAAGAGGGCCTCGTCGGCATCACGCTCGACCCGAAGTTCGAGCAGAACGGATGGATCTACGCCTACTGGATGCCGCACGAGTCGATCGACCGCGACAAGCAGCTCGGCCAGCGGACGATCTCACGGTTCACCTACGACGGGACGACCCAGACGATCGACCAGTCGACGCGCAAGGACCTGCTGCACTGGACCACCCAGATCCACAGCTGCTGCCACGCGGGTGGCGGCATGGCCTTCGACGATCAGGGCAACCTGTACGTCGGCTCCGGCGACAACAACTCCTCCGGCGGCGCCGGGGCGGGCTACTCCGGCAACAACTGGACCCAGGACTACAAGGGGGTCTCGTTCCAGGACGCCCGCCGCACCGCCGGTAACACCAACGACCTGAACGGCAAGATCATCCGGATCCACCCGGAGCCGGACGGCACGTACACGATCCCCAAGGGCAACCTGTTCAAGCCGGGCACGCCGCAGACCCGCCCGGAGATCTACGTCATGGGCGTTCGCAACATCGCGCGGATCGCCTGGGACAAGCAGAACAACTGGCTGACCGCGGGATGGGTCGGACCGGACGCCGGAGTCCCGGACCCGACCTGGGGCCCGGCCAAGTACGAGACCGCGACCATCATCGACTCCGCGGGCAACCAGGGCTGGCCGTACTGCATGGGCAACCGGCAGCCCTACCGCGACCGCAGCAACACCGACGCCAGCCAGCCCGCCGGCTGGTACGACTGCGCCCACCTGAAGAACCAGTCGCCGCGCAACACCGGCCGTACCGACATCCCGGCGGCGCGCGACAACATGATCTGGTACTCGCCGCAGGGCGGTGGCCCGGTCTACCCGCAGCGCACCGACGGCAGCGGCCTGCCGACGTACAAGCAGGGCGACGAGATCTTCACCGAGCCGTACCTCAAGGGCGGCGGCCAGGCCATCATGGACGGCCCGACCTACCACCGCTCCGAGGTCGACACCAACAGCGGTGTGGCCTGGCCGGCGTACTGGGAGAACAAGTGGTTCATCGGGGATGAGTCCAACGCCCAGAACCGCGTCGCCGTCACCGTCGACCCGAAGACCGTCGCCAAGCACGGCGCGCCGGCCTTCGCCGAGGACCTCCGCAGCATCATCCAGCCCGGAGGCGGCGACAACCAGCTCCAGTCCTGGATGGACGCCAAGTTCGGTCCGGACGGCGCGCTCTACATGCTCGACTACGCGGGCGGCTTCTTCAGCCTCGACCCGAACCAGAAGCTGATCCGCATCAGCTACCACGGTGGGGCGGCGACGCCGAACCCGAGTGAGGCCACGACGCGGGCGGTCCAGCAGAGCACGCCGAACACGATCGCGTTCTCCAGCCGGAAGGCCGGCGGTGTGTCGTGGACCTGGGACTTCGGTGACGGCAGCAAGCCGTCTCACGCGGCCGACCCCACGCACACGTACCTCAACTTCGGCACCTACCACGCAACGCTGAAGGTCACCTACGCGGACGGCGAGACGACCACCGGGAAGATCAAGGTGACGGTCGGCTGCTCCGCGCCCGACGCCCGGAAGACGGTTCGGCTGCTGGACACCGACACGGGCGTGGCCAACCGCTCCGTCGGGGGCGGCTGCACGGTCAACGACATGATCGACGACGAGCGTACCTGGCCGAACCACGCTCAGTTCGTCAGCTACCTGAACAACCTGGCGAACCAGTTCCAGCGGGAAGGAGTCCTCACACTCGCCGAGGCGCAGACGCTGAAGAAGGCGGGTGCGCAGTCGCCGATCGGCAAGACGAACGGGTACGAGCCCATCTTCGACGGGACGGCGCAGTCCCTCGGCGGATGGTCACAGGCCCCGTCCGGTCAGTTCAGGCTGCAGGGCGACGGCACGATCCGCAGCTCCGGCGGCCTGGGCATGCTGTGGTACTCCAAGAAGGCGTACGCCGACTTCTCGGTGCGACTGCAGTTCCGCGACGTCGCGCCCGACGGGTACCGCGCGAACAGCGGAGTCTTCGTCCGGTTCCCCGACATCAGGACCCCGCTGGACCAGCGCCCGACCGGGAGCTGCGGCACCGTCGGCTCGGCCCGCACGTCCGCCGCGTGGGTCGCGATCTACTGCGGCCAGGAGATCCAGATCTACGACGGCGACACGGGAGAACCGCAGAAGACGGGCTCGGTCTACAACTTCAAGGCCAATGACCTGAGCCAGGCGCGGACGACCCCGAAGGGCAAGTGGAACGACTACGAAGTCCGGGTGGTCGGCCAGCACTACACGATCATCCGCAACGGTGTGGTGATCAACGAGTTCGACAACACCCCGGGCAAGCAGTCGACCCGGGACGGGGACCCGCCCACGGACCTGCGCCAGTTCATCAGCGGGTTCATCGGGCTGCAGAACCACAGCGACAACGACCTGACCGAGTTCCGCAACGTGCGGGTGCGGCAGCTCTAGCGGCCGGCCGGTGCCGGACGGCGGGGCCATCGCCCCGCGTCCGGCACCGCTCCGGCGACCCACCTCGCCGAGCGTGAGAGGCAGAGCGACAGATGAACTTCAGACCCCTTCTCACCCGGTCGGCCGTGCGGAGGGCGCCCGGTGCCCTTACCGCGGTGGCCGTGGTGATCCTCAGTATGGCGATGTCGGTGCTGTGGCTGTCGCCGAGTGCGGTGGCGGCGGGCGCCGGCGACCACAAGCTCCATGCGGCGGCCGAACAGGTGCTCACCTGGACCGCCGACGACAGCATGACCGCGTACAAGTCCGCGCCGTCCACGGCGACCGCCGGGACCACGACGATCGTCTTCGACAACAGCACGGCCAGCGGCAACACGACCGGGATGACGCACACTCTGACCTTCGACGTCTCCACCCCCGGCTACAACCACGACGTCAACGTCAACATCATCTCCAGCCCGTACGACGCCGAGGGCGGACATCACGAGGTCCAGGCCAACCTCACCCCCGGCAAGTACCGCTACTACTGCGCCATGCCGGGCCACGAGATGAGCGGCGAACTGGTGGTCACCGGCGGCGGTGGCACGGACACCACCCCGCCGGAGGTGTCGGCGTCGGTGTCGGGGGACAAGGACGCGGACGGGAATTATGTGGGGTCGGCGACGGTGACGGTGTCGGCGAGTGACACCGAGTCCGGGGTGGCCTCGGTGGAGTACGCGCTGGATGGGGCTTCGTATGCCGTGTACTCGGCTCCGGTGTCGGTGAATGAGGCCGGTGCGCACACGGTGAAGTACCGGGCGACGGACAAGGCGGGGAACGTCTCGCCGGAAGGCTCGGTGTCGTTCACGGTGGCTCCGCCGCCGAGCGGGGACACCACCCCGCCCCAGGTGTCGGCGACCGTGTCGGGCGAGAAGAACCCGGACGGCACCTACGCCGGCCCGGCCACCGTCACGGTCGTGGCCAGTGACACCGGGTCCGGAGTGGCCACGGTGGAGTACGCGCTGGACGACCAGCCGTTCGCGGCGTACACGGACCCCGTCGTGGTCGACCAGCCGGGTGCCCACACGCTCCAGTTCCGGGCCACGGACAAGGCCGGGAACACCTCGCCCGCGGGCTCGGTGTCGTTCACGATCGCCGCGCCGTCGGGGGAGGACACGACCCCGCCGGAGGTGTCGGCGTCGGTGTCGGGGGACAAGGACGCGGAATTATGTGGGGTCGGCGACGGTGACGGTGTCGGCGAGTGACACCGAGTCCGGGGTGGCCTCGGTGGAGTACGCGTTGGATGGGGCTTCGTATGCCGTGTACTCGGCTCCGGTGTCGGTGAATGACGCTGGTGCGCACACGGTGAAGTACCGGGCGACGGACAAGGCGGGGAACGTCTCGCCGGAGGGTTCGGTGTCGTTCACGGTGGCCGCGCCGCCGAGTGGGGACACCACCCCGCCCCAGGTGTCGGCGCAGGCCACCGGCGATCAGGACTGGGCCTGGAACTACGTCGGCTCGGCCACGGTGACGATCTCGGCGAGCGACGCCGACTCCGGGGTCGCCTCGGTGGAGTACGCGCTCGACGGTCAGCCGTTCACGGCCTACACCAAGCCGTTCGCGGTCGGCCAGCCCGGGGCGCACACGGTGCGGTTCCGCGCCACGGACAAGGCCGGAAACACCTCCGACGTCGGCACGGCGAAGTTCCGGGTCGTCAAGCGCGGGTCGTAGTGCCCCGAAGCCAGGCGAGCAAGGCGGTAAGCGAGATCCGAAGGAGCGGTTGCCCATGTGTGGTAACGAGCGTGTGACATTCGACCGGCGAAGGTTCCTCAGAGGGGTGGCCGCCACCGCGGCGGGCGTCACCGCGATCGGCGCGGCGGGCGGGCTGGCGCCGAGCGCCTTCGCCGACACGGCCGGTTCCCGGGGCCATGGCAGGCACATCCCGAACGACAAGATCGGTCTTCAGCTCTACTCCGTACGCGACGCGTTCATGGCCCAGCCGGAGGCCGTCCTGCGCGCCCTGTCCAGAGCCGGCTACCGCAAGGTGGAGTTCGCGGGGCTGCCGGGCGCCACCGACCCGGCCCACGCTCCGGCGATCCGCGCGATGCTCGACAAGTACCACCTGGTGGCGATCTCCAGCCACCACAACTTCAGCGAGTTCACCGACGAGACCCGGCTGAGCCAGCTCATCGAGATGGCGAGGATCCTCGGCCAGAAGTACATCGTGTGCCCGGGCGGCGTGCCCGACACCGCCGACGGCTTCGCCCAGGCCGGCCCCGCCTTCAACCGGGCGGGGGAGAAGATCCGCGCCGCCGGGATGAAGCTCGGCTACCACAACCACACCGGCGAGTTCCAGGGCCACGGCCCGGACGGGCGGACGTTCTACCAGATCCTGCTCGACAGCTCCGACCCCCATCTGCTCCACATGGAACTCGACATGGGCTGGTCGAGCGCCGCCGGCCTCAGCGCCCACGACAACCTCGACCTCATCGCCGCGAACAGGGGACGGATGCTCCTGGCCCACGTCAAGGACCTGCACCCGGACGGCAGCCTCGCCGACCTCGGCACCGGCATCGTCGACTACCGGACGATCCTGCGCGGGGCGACCCGGCTCGGCATGCGGGAGTTCATCATCGAGAACGACGACCAGAGCAACCCGCTGACCGACTCCCGGGCGGCGAACATGCACCACTACCTGGCCACGCTCAGGCTCTGAGGTCGCGCCGTCTCCCGGCGGAGCGCTCCACGTCCGGTCCTGCCTCAGGCGGGCTCGCGCGGGGTCGCTCCGCCGGGTGGCGTACGGGTCAGGACGCGCCCTGGCCCGGCGGCTCCCATCGGTCCAGCACCACGCCGTGATACCGGATGAGGAGCCCGTGGCCGGGGGTCTTCTCGACCACCGCGGCCTTCTTGAAGGCGATGATCTTGTCGCCCAGCTCGACCAGCGTCCGCCGGTCGCTGTGGTGGCTCAGCCAGGGGAACACGCTCAGTTCCTCGTGCATGGTCTCGCGCTCGACCTCGCATATCAGCCGGGTGACCAGCGTGCCGAACGTGGCGTCGGCCGCGTCGGTACTGGAGATCTCGGCCAGCAGGTGTTCGATCCGGGTGTGGGCACCGGTCTCCATCGCCACGTCGATGGCCCATCGGGGCACGGTCGAATGGACCGTCGGATAGAGATACAGGTCTTCGGCGACGGCATGAAGGATCAGCTCGCCGCTCATCCGATCGACGAGCCGGCGGCGGTCCGGCCCGTGGGTCGTCGGCAGCCGCATGATCAGGTCCATGATGCGGCGATGATCGCGGATGAGGACACTGATCAGCGAGCGATCAACAGAGACCATCGGATCCCCCCGAGGCGTCGTTGTACGCCCTACCCGCGCTGATGGCCGAAGAACGCTCTCCAGCCGAGAACGCCACGGCCTGCGAAATTTCCGCGTAACGCACCATTGACATCCCTGAAATCGGGCGTACCGTAACACCTCAACGATCACGTGAACGTTAATGTGAGGACGCGCGATGCGAGACGAACGGCTCTCCCGCAGGTGGACGAAGGTCGCGGTTCCCCTTGCCGTGACCCTCCTGATGCTCGGGAACGCCTCCGCGGCCACGGCCGCCGGGAACGGCCGGGCACGAGCCATCGATGTCCGGGTGGGCAGCTACAACGTCTGCGGCCAGGGCTGTCTGCCGACCAAGGAGGAGTGCGAGCGGGTCATCGGCCGTGACTGCGCGACCAAGCTCAAGCCGTGGGCCGACAGCCGGGCCGCGGCGGTGGCCGAGGACGTCGACGCGGCCGGGCTGGGCGTCGTCGCGACCCAGGAGATCGGCAACAATCCGACGCCGACGCAGGCCGGCGTCGACGTCGAGTCCTTCCGCGCCCCGCTGACGGCGGCGCTCGCCCGGCACGGGTACGCCCAGGCGCCCGCGGACTACGCCGATGCCCGGCACCCCTGGTACGGCTACCCGCTCGAGTCCGGCGCCGGCCGGTTCACCTACTACGACGCCTCGCGCTACTCCCATCTCGACGAGCACGGGCGCGAGCTGCCCCACGACCTGTTCTGGCTGCCCGACTCGACCGAGATCTACGGCAAGACCATGACCTGGAACGTCCTGCGCGATCGCGCGACCGGCGTCCGCTTCGTCGTGGTCGACATGCATCTGGAGTACCGCAAGAACGGCGCGACCGACCCCAACGGCTGGACCAAGAACTGGGACCAGGTCCGGTACGGCGACGCGCGCCGGACCGCCGAGGAGCTCACCCTGCACAACCCCCGGACCAGGGACCTGCCGATCGTGTTCGCCGGGGACATGAACTCCGGTTCGACCGCGGACGGCGCGAGCGCGGTCGACGCCTTCTCCGACGTGGGCTTCGCCGACGCCCACGCCGTCGCCGCCCATCGCACCGGTGACGAGTACGCCTCCTTCAACGGCGGGAAGATCCCGCTTCCGGCCGGGGAGAAGATCGACCACATCTTCGTCCGGAAGGGCACCCCGGTCCGCGACTGGGTGCTGATTCCGCAGACGACCGAGACGTCCGGAGCGCCGGCGGAGCTGCTCCGTTCCGACCACAACCTCTCCTACGCGAACGTCCGCCTGAAGGGAACGTCCCGTTGACGACCACCCCGCACGTCGATCCACGCCTGCTCGACCCGAAGCTGGCCAAGTTCAACCCCCTGCGCCGGATCCTCGTGCACGACGACTTCAACGACGGCGCACACGGGTGGGTCGAACTGATCGGCAACCACGATGAGCACGGCGACCTCGACACCGTCGATGAGCACATGTCCGACTTCCGGCCGCCGCAGCTCAGCTCCTGCGACTTCTTCGACGTCGGTACCCACGGCGCCATGTCGGGCACGTACGCGCTGAAGGTCGCCACCCGGCCGGTCGCCGGGCACACCGCGGTCGCGATCCGCAGGCTCACCATGGCGGGCCGCGGAAAGGTCCAGTTCGAGACGTACCTGGCGTACAAGGCCGAGGCGGCCTCGGCCGAGAACGGCGCCGCCGCGGCGGCCGGCGGCGGACGGTGGGACGCGAACAACCACCCGTCGGAACAGCAGTTCGGCGCGTTCACCGTCGCGACCGACATCTGCGACGGTGTCCGCTACCACACCGTTGCGCGCTACCTGAACACCGACCTGGACCATCAGGTGCGGCACCAGTGGGTGTATCCCACCGTCCCCGAGCCGACGCCGCGCGAGCACTTCGAAGGCAAGGTCAGGCTCGGCCGGACCGCGGACTTCACCGCCCCGAACCCCGAGGACTGGAAGCCGTTCGGCGAGCCGCAGGAGATGTGCTTCAACGAGGTCCCGACCAAGGTCAACTGGCACTATCTGCGCTGGGTGATCGACACCAGCACCCGCAAGAACGTCGAGCTCCAGGTCAATGACGTCGTCCATGACATGTCCGACGTTCCGGTGCCGCCGTACGACGAGCACTACGGGTCGCTGCAGAACCTGCTCAACTTCTACGTCTCCGTCCGCACGCACACCGAGGTCCGGAACTTCCTCTATCTCGACTCGGTACTGATCTCGGTGGACTGGTGAGGAGAGCCCGATGAGAATGCGACAGTCGCTCACCGCCGTCATCGAGCGCAACACGACGCTGACCGGCGAGTTCACCACCGAGCCGTACGAGGTCGCCTGGGCCGGCGAGGCCCGCTGGTTCGTCCGCGTGCTCGGCGCCACCGGGCGCTCACCGCGCCTCATCGCGCGCACCCAGATCTCCCCGGACGGCCTGCACTGGTGCGACCTGGACGGGATCGACCAGACCGTCTCGCCCGCCGACGGTCCCCTGCACAGCTGGCCGGCGGCCGACTTCGGCGGCTGGCTCAGGCTGCGCGGCACCGTCGCCGACGAGGGACCGGGCCGCTCGCCGGACGAGGCGGCGGGGATCAAGGTCCTCATCTACCTGGCGTTGAAGGCATGACCGGGGCGGCGGCGGCATGACAACGACAGGCAGGCCGGACACCGGCGGCACGCACTTCGGGCGACGGGACTTCCTCGCCATGGCCGGGCTCGGATCCGCGGGCCTGTTCCTGGCCGGCTGCGGCTTCGGCGGCGGTGGCGGGGGCGCTCCCAAGGGCGCGCTGCGCGCCGCGTTCGGCCAGCCGGTCACCGACCTGGATCCCTACAACGCCGCGACGGCGGTCGACGAGGCGTCACTGATCGTCAAGCGCCTGGTGTTCGACACCCTCGTCCGGCGTCAGGGCGACCGGCTGGTCCCGGGGCTGGCGAGCGGCTGGGAACGTACGAACGACACCACGTGGGTGTTCACGCTGCGCCGCGGCGCCCGGTTCCACGACGGGACTCCCGTCACCGCGGCCGACGTCGCGGCCTGCCTGAAGCGCACGCGGGCGGTCGCCTCCGCGCAGACGCCGCTGTGGGCCTCGGTCACCAGGGCCGAAGCCCGCGACGACCACACGGTGGTCTTCACCACCGACGGCCCGCTCGGCTCGCTCCCGGTCAACCTCACCCTGCTCTTCGTCGTCCCGGCCGCCCGGGTCGCCGATCCGGAGCAGAAGCGTCGTCCGATCGGGTCGGGGCCGTTCCGCGTCACCGGGTTCACGCCGTCGACCTCGGTCGAGCTGGCGCGCTTCGATGACCACTGGGGCGGCCGGGCCGACCTGCCCGGGATCTCGATGCCCTACATCGCCGAGACGTCATCGGCGATCACCGCGCTCCGCAACGGGGACATCGACCTGCTGTGGCCGATCCCCCCGGACCAGTTGCCCGAGGTCACCGGCGTGGGCGGCGTCACTGTCGAGCCCGTCCCCTCGTGGACGTACTACCTCAACTGGTTCAACTGCTCGCGGAAGCCGTTCACCGACCCGAACGTCCGCCGGGCCCTGTGCCAGGCCGTCGACCTGCCGCAGATCGTGGACAGGCTCTTCGGCCGCGGGGGTCAGCGGATGCGGGCGCCGATCCCGTCGACGGTCGCCGGGTACGCCGCGCAGGAGCCCTGGTCCTACGACCCGGCCGCCGCGAGACGCCTGCTCGCCGCGGCCGGGCTCGGCCGCGGCTTCACCACCTCGATGATGTGGTTCGACGCCACCGGTCCGCTCGCCCGCGAGCTCGCCGAGGCGATGATCTCCTCGTGGGCCGAGATCGGGGTCACGGTCCGCCCGCAGAGCATCGAGAAGGCCCAGTGGCTCGAACGCCTGAACAGCCTCGACTGGGACATGAACCTCCAGACGAACACCGTGACCACGGGGGACGCCGCGTTCACCGTCGGCCGCCTGTACACGTCCAAGGCCGACCGGATGGGCTACCAGAACCCGGCCCTCGACAAGATCCTCGCACGCGCCGCGGCGGCGCCCTCCGGATCGGACCGCGACGCCCTCTACGGTGAGGCGTGCAAGATCATCTGGTCCGACGCCGTCGGACTGTTCCCGCTCACCCTCGTCACCGGGTACGGGCGCTCGAGCCGGCTCACCGGCTTCACCCCCGCCCCGAACAACCAGCCCGACCTCGCGGCGGTGGGACGCCGATGACACCGTGCCGGAGGATCCGATGAGCCCACGACGCCGTACGACGCTGCGTGACATCGCCACGTCGCTCGACCTGTCGGTCAACACCGTCTCACGGGCGCTCGCCGACAAGGACGCGGTCGGCGTGGAGACGCGGAGGCGTGTCAAGGCCGAGGCCGAGCGCCTCGGCTACGTGCCCAACACGATGGCCCGCTCTCTCGTTCTGCAGAACGCGATGACCCTGGGGCTGGTCATCACGAACCCGTCCAACCCCTTCTACGCCCGCCTCATCTCCGCGATCGAGGAGCGCGGGCGTACCCGCGGGTACTCGCTCATGCTGATGGTCACCGAGGACTCGGTCGACAACGAACGTCGCGCCGCCGAGGAACTGATGCGGTGGGGCGTCGACGGAGTGCTGGCGATCCCGGTCCAGCACGGCGCCGAGCACTGGGAACGCCTCCGCAAGTCCGGCGTCCCCCTCGTCCTGCTCAACCGCGACCTGCCCGGGCTCGACGTCGACCTCGTCGGCGTCGACTACTACGCCGGCGCCGCCGCGGCGACCGAGCACGCGCTGAGCACCGGCGCCACCGAGCTGTACCTGGTCGAGGAGGACCTGGACATCTCACCGGTCGCCGAGCGCATCCGCGGATTCCGCGACACGCTCGCGGTCCACGGGCTGGACGCCCCCGATGACGTCGTCGTCCGCGTGGACTCGCCGGAAGACGTCTCCGTGTCGGTGCCGTTCGACCCCGGCCCCGCGTACGAGCTCGGCGCCGGCCTCGCCCGCCGGGCCGGACCCGGGGCGGTCGTGCTGGCGGGCAATGACTACCACGCGCTGGGCCTGTGCCGCGCCTTCGCCGAGCAGGGCCTGCGGGTCGGCGCGGACATCGGCGTCATCGGGCACGGCGACCATCCCTTCTCGGCCTACCTCGACCCCGCGCTGACCACGGTGCGGCTGCCGGCGCCCGAGGTGGGGCGGGCCGGCATCGACCGGCTGCTCGAACACGTCGAGACCGCCGGGGGATCCGACGGCGCCGGGGCCGGTCCGGCGCACACGCTGCTGCCGCCCGAGCTCATCGTGCGGGCGTCCGTGCCCCGGACCGCCGGAGGTGAGCGCTGATGGGAGTGTTCGTCGCGAAGCGGCTCGGGCAGGCCGTGGTGGTCGCCTGGGGAGCGCTGACGCTGGTCTTCATCATCGTCCGCGTCGTGCCCGGGGACCCCGCGAAACTCATTCTCGGCCCGGACGCCTCGGCCGACCAGCTCAAGCACGTACGGACGGACTTCGGCCTCGATCATCCGCTCTGGCGGCAGTACGTGGATCATCTCGCCGGAGTCCTGCACGGCGACCTCGGTGACTCGTGGCGCCTCGGCGGCTCCGCGCTCGGCGACACGCTCGAACGCTTCCCCGCCACCCTCACCCTGTCCCTGGTCGCCCTCGTGCTGACCATCGTGATCGGCTTTCCGCTCGGGATGCTGTGCGCGCGCCGGCCCGGGAAGGTGCTCGACCTGCTGGTGTCCACCGGGTCGCTGGTCGGGCAGGCCGTTCCGTCCTTCTGGCTCGGCATCGTCTTGGTCCTGCTGTTCGCCCGCGAGCTCGGCTGGCTGCCCGCGACCGCGGACGGGTCGTTCGCCGGGGTGCTGCTGCCCGGCTTCACCCTCGCGCTGCCGTTCATCGGCTGGCTCGCCCGCCTGGTGCGCAACGGCGCGCTGGAAGAGGGCGCGAAGGACTACGTGCGTACGGCCCGCGCCAAGGGCGTGCCGGAGGGCCTGGTCCAGTACGTGCACGTGGGCCGGAACATCGCGGTCCCGGTCGTCACCGTGCTCGGCCTCCTGATGGGCAACTTCATCGCCAACGCGGTCATCATCGAGGTCGTCTTCTCCTGGCCCGGCATCGGGTCGCTGATGGTGGACGCGATCACGAACCGCGACTACGCGGTCGTCGAGGCCGCGGTCCTCACGATGACGCTGGCCTACATCGTCTTGAACCTGCTCGTGGACGTCGTCTACTTCGCCCTCGACCCGCGCCTCACCCCGGAGAACGCATGAGCGCCATCACAGTGCCGGCCGAAGGAGTGGCCGCGGACGCACGCACCGGGAGCGGCCGGCGGCGCGTGCCCGTACGAGTGTGGGTCGGCATCGGGGTGCTGGCGGTGTTCGTCCTCGCCGCGCTCCTGGGTCCGCTGCTGCGGCCGTACGACCCGGTGGCGACGCATCTCTCCGACCGGCTCCTCGCGCCCGGCAGCCGCACCGCCGGGGGATCGATCGCCTGGCTCGGCACCGACCAGGTCGGACGTGATCTGCTCGCCGACCTGCTCGCCGGGGCCCGGATCACACTGCTGGTCGCCGGCGCGACCGTCGTCGTCGGGGGTGCCGTCGGTCTCGTCGTCGGACTGGTCTCCGGATACTTCGGCGGCCCGCTGGACACCATCGCCTCGCGCGTCGGCGACGTGCAGCTCGCCTTCCCCTCGATCCTGCTGGCGATCCTGCTCGCCGGAGTCCTCGGCCCGAGCATCACCAACATCGTCATCACACTGGCGATCACCCGCTGGGTCATCTTCGCACGCGTCGTCCGCGCGTCCGCCATGTCGACGCGACGGCTGGAGCACGTCGACTCCGCCCGGGTCCTGGGCTGCGGGCACATCCGCATCCTCGTCCGGCACGTGCTGCCGTCCTGCTGGCAGCCGCTGCTCGTCGCGGCGACGGTCCAGGTCGGCCTGGTGATGGTCGCCGAGGCGTCGCTGAGCTTCCTCGGCCTCGGCGTACCGGTCGACACGGCCTCCTGGGGCGCGACGGTCTCGATCGGACGGGACTACCTGGGGTCGGCGTGGTGGATCTCCACCGTGCCGGCCGCCGCCCTCGCGCTCGTCGTCACCGCGGTCGGCGTGGTCGGCGACGGGTTCCGTGACCTGTCCGACCCCCGGTCCCAGATCTGAACGAGAGGAGCGACCGATGCCTTCCACCATCGAGGAGGTCGCCGGGACCACCGGCCCGACCCCGGTCGCGCGGCTGCGCGGAGTCCACATCGGCTTCGGCGCCCCGGGGAGAGAACGCCCGGTCGTCCGCGGCGTCGAACTCGACCTCGTGCCGGGCCGGGTCACCGCCCTGGTCGGGGAGTCCGGCAGCGGAAAGTCGCTGACGACACTCGCCCTCATGGGCCTGCTGCCCGGCGGCGCGCGCGTCAGCGCCGGCTCGGTCGAGATCGACGGGCAGGACACGGCCGGCTTCACCGACGCGCGGTGGAGACGGCTCCGGGGCCCGAAGATCGCGATGGTCTTCCAGGACCCGATGGCCGCCCTGAACCCGTCCTTCACGGTCGGGTGGCAGGTGGCCGAGACGTTCCGGCGCCACCAGGGCGCCTCACACCGGACCGCGCGGGCCCGCGCGATCGAGCTCATGCGGACGGTCGGAATCCCCGACGCCGAACACAGGTACCACGCCTACCCGCACGAGTTCTCCGGCGGGATGCGCCAGCGCGCGATGATCGCCATGGCGCTGGCCCTGGAACCGGAGGTGCTGCTGGCGGACGAGCCCACCACGGCCCTCGACGTGACGGTGCAGGCACAGATTCTGCGCCTGCTCACGGCCCGGCAGGCCGAGGCGCGGATGGCGATGCTGCTCGTCTCGCACGATCTGGGGGTGGTCGCCCGCGTGGCCCAGCACGTGGCGGTGATGTACGCCGGGCGGATCGTCGAGGCCGGAACGCTGGATGAGGTCTACACCAGCCCGGCGCACCCCTACACGCGCGGGCTGCTCGACGCGATGCCCGACCCCGGCCGCCCGGGCCGGCTCGTTCCCATCGCCGGTCAGCCCCCGGCCCCCGGCCGCCTGCCGGCGGGTTGCGCCTTCGCGCCACGCTGCCGTTTCGCCACCGAGGTGTGCCGGACCGACGACCCCGAGGCGGTTCCCGTCACCGGGTCCGACGGGAGCCGTCATATCGCTGCATGTCATCACAGTGCCCTGATTCTCGGCACCGAGCCGGAGGCGCGTTCGTGAACACCGCACAGGCAAGCGTTCCCGAGGCCGGCACCGCACTCCTGCGGATCCGCGGGCTGCGCGCCGGATACAGCACACGCGGCCACTCCGGGTTCGGCCGGCGTCGCGTCGACGCGGTCGCCGGCGTCGACCTGACGGTCCATGCCGGCCGGACCCTGTGCGTGGTGGGCGAGTCCGGATGCGGCAAGTCGACCCTGGCCCGGTCGGTCGTCGGCCTGCTGGACCCGTTCGCCGGGTCGATCTCCTTCGGGGACGTCGACCTGTCCTCGGCGGGGCGGCGCGAGCGGCACCGGGTCGCCCGCGACCTGCAGATGGTCTTCCAGGACCCCTACACGTCCCTGAACCCGCGGATGCGCGTCGCCGACGTCATCGCCGAGGGCTGGCACGTGCACCGGGGCGTGCTCCCCGCCGGCGAGCACGCGGCCGAGGTCGACCGCCTGCTCTCCCTGGTCGACCTGGACTCCTCCCACGCCGGACGCCGGTTGCACGAGCTGTCCGGCGGACAGTGCCAGCGGGTGAGCATCGCGCGTGCACTGGCCCTGCGGCCGAAGCTGATCGTGTGCGACGAGGCGGTCTCCGCCCTCGACGTGTCGGTACGGGCGCAGGTCCTCAACCTCCTGATGGACTTGCAGGAGGAGCTGGGGATCGCCTACCTGTTCATCTCCCACGACCTCGACGTCGTGCGCCACATCGCCGACGAGGTGGCCGTGATGTATCTGGGCACCATCGTCGAGCACGGCACCGCCGAGCAGGTCTTCCAGAACCCCCGGCACCCCTACACCCGGGCGTTGCTGTCGGCCGCCCCGTCGATCCACGACCGTCCGGGCGGCACGAGCGAGGCCACGCTGACCGGCGAGGTGCCGTCACCGGCGGCACCGCCGTCGGGATGCCGGTTCCGCACCCGCTGCCCGATCGCGGCCGACGTCTGCGCCACCGAGGTACCCGGGCTACGGGCCCACGAGGGCGGCGACCACGCGGCGGCGTGCCACTTCGCCGGCGAGACCCACACCTGACACCGCACGACCGACGGCCCGGCCCCCGCCGCCAAGTGGCAGAGGGCGCCGGGCCG
>NZ_JBHLZP010000266.1:1658-13086 GCF_042429965.1 Actinoallomurus acaciae | reverse complement strand
TCCAGCCGCGCGACGCGCTCGGCCGGTTCCGGAAGATCGAGCCGGAGGACCGCCGCCCCGTCGAGCGCCCCGATGGCACCGCGGCGGACGCACGGGCCAAGCCGCGCTACACCTGGCGCGACTTCGAGCTCGACGAGGACCTCCCGCGCGCCGCGCCGCACCCGCCCGACGCCGTCGACCTGCGGGACGGGCGTCGCAACTGCGGGGCGCTCGAGGGCATCCTCTACCGGCAGTGGGCGGCCGACGGGAGGTCGGCGCCGGCCGATGCCGTACGGGCCATCGACAGCCTGGCCGATCTGCCCGACGCGCTCAAGGACAAGCTGGCCGGCGGGCTGGACGGCATCTACGTCGGCTCGGGTGGCGTGCCCGATCTGGACGACATGCAGTACCTGCGGGGCGCTCCGCTGCCGGGCGGGAAGGCGACCTGGGACATCTGCGCCGGGGCGTACGGCGATCGGACGATCGTCGTGGGCGACCAGCCCTCACCGACTCCGGACGTAATGCTGCACGAGGTCGGTCACGCGCTCGACGACATCGACGGCGAGTTCGTCGAAGACGGGCCCCGGCAATGGCAGTCTGACAGTCCTGAGTTCCGCGCGCTGTATGAGCAATGTGTGCCGCATTTCGCGAGTGATTTTCACATTCAGGGCGACGATCTGGGCCGCCATGAGTTCTTCGCGGACGCCTTCGCGGCGATCGCATCGCGACAGCGGCCCGCGCTTGTGGACATGCTCGGTGGAAACACCCGCGCGGCGCTCAACGTGATGCTTTTCTTCAATCGTAAATACGGAATATAGGGGAGGGGCGATGTACGTCATCAGACTCCCCGACGGGAACCTCCGGGTGCCCGTGGGGGTGATCGGACCCGGGCGTGAGAAAAAGGCGGCGCACGGTGAGACCGGAAGCGTGATCGGCCAGGCGTACGTCGAGATCGGGCCCGATGACCCCGATTATCAACGGCTTCTCGAGCAGTCCGTCACCGAGGAGGAGTTCGCGGACCGGCGTCGGCGATGGCGTGCGGACGATGATGCGCTGCGCCAGGAGTTCGAGGAATTCAAGGCCGAGCAGGCCGAAGAGTGACAAGGGCGCCCGGGGGACGGGGCGTCGGCCAGGAAAGGTGAGGTCAGCGGCTGAGGTCGGGGGAGTCGACGTTCTCCTCGCCGCGTAGTAGTGCGTGCACCTCTGATTCCCGGAAACGGCGGTGTCCGCCCGGCGTGCGGATGCTACTGATCCGCCCGGCGGCGGCCCAACGCGTCACAGTTTTCGGATCGACCCGGAACAGGGCAGCGACCTCGCCTGGGGTCAGCAGGCGCTCGCTCGTGCTCTCCACGTTTTCTCTCCCCCTTTGTCCCGCTCTCGTCGCGGAAGGACTGTTTCTTAGTGTGCCGGTTGAAGCCCGGTTTCTCCCTTGTTTTCGGAAAACATCACGCTACGTAGTTTGGTGACATGGGGTAATAACGAAATGTGATCGCCCGGTTGCAGTTCTCTGTGGCGTGCGCGGGCCCATAGAGTGCTGGTATGTACGATCTTGTAACGGTGGAGGAGATCGAGGACGCCGCCCGACGTCTGGCGGGTGTCGTCCTTCACACGCCGCTGATGGCCTTTCCTCAGGCCCCGTCGGGTCCGTCCCTCCTGCTCAAGCCGGAGTCGCTACAGCCGGTCGGCTCGTTCAAGCTCCGCGGCGCCTACAACGCGATCAGTGCGCTGCCCGAGGCCGAACGCAAGAACGGTGTCATCGCGCACTCCAGCGGAAACCACGCCCAGGCCGTCGCGTACGCCGCGAGAGCCGTCGGCGTCCCGGCGGTGCTCGTCGTGCCGACCACCATCCCGGCCATCAAGGCCGACGCGTGCCGCCTGCTGGGCGCCGAGATCGTGTACGTCGAGCCGACCATCGAGGCGCGCGTCGAGACCTCCGAACGGCTGGCGGCCGCGCACGGCTACGCGCTGATCCCGCCGTTCGACGACCGACGGGTCATCGCGGGCCAGGGCACCATCGGACTGGAGATCCTCGCCGAAGCGCCGGACGTGGACACCGTCCTCGTGCCGATCAGCGGCGGCGGCCTGATCGCGGGCATCGCCACCGCGATCAAGGCCCGGCGGCCCGAGACCAGGGTCATCGGCGTGGAACCCGAGTTGGCCTCCGACGCGCGCGCCTCGTTCCGCGCCGGCCGCCGGGTCTCCTGGCCCAGCGCCGACACGCGCCGGACGATCGCGGACGCGCTCCGCATCGAGTGCGTCGGCGAACTGCCGTTCGAGCACCTGCGGTACGTCGACGACATCGTCACCGTGACCGAGGAGGAGATCCGCGAGGCGATGCGGCGGCTCGCCCGCGGCGCCCGTCTCGTCGCCGAGCCCGGCGGCGCGGTGGCGACCGCGGCCTACCTCGCCCGCTTCGGCGGAGTGCCGGGCGACCGGCGCAAGTACGTCGCCGTCGTCTCCGGTGGCAACGCCGACCCCGCCCTGTACGCGGAGGTCGTCAGCGAGGGTCTCTGAGGGGAGCTTGGACGGGCGAGATAGCCTCGAGTCGTCATGCGTTCCGTAATCATCTACACCCTGTCGCGGCTCGCGCTGTTCGCCGCGACCGTGGGCGTGCTCTTCCTCGTGGGGGCCCGTGGGTTCCTGCTCCTCGCGCTGTCCATCCTGATCAGCGGCGTCATCAGCTTCGTGCTGCTGTCCCGCCAGCGCGACGCGGTCTCCAGCTCGGTCACCGAGCGAGCGGGCCGCATCCGGCAGAACCTCGCCGAGGGCGCCGCCCGCGAGGACACCGACTAGCGAGGGCCTGTCCCAAGGCCCCGCGCGCGGGGCCTCGCAGCGGTGCCGCCGGCCGCGCGCCTCAGCGTACGCAGTAGCCGCCGAGGCCCTCTTCGAGCAGGTCGAAGGCCTGCTCGGCATCCTTTTCCGCGTGGGGCCGTGCCGCCGCTCTGTCCTTCGAACAGCCGCTGGAGGTTCTCGCCGACGAGCGCCTCGCGTACGCCGATGAGCTGGGCCGCCGCCACGCGTGGCAGCACACCCTGGCCGGCCGCCTGCTCGGCGAGCTCCTCGGCGAGGAGCCGCTCACTGTGATGGCTGATCGCATAGAGGCGCTGGAGAAGGGCGGGTGTGGCGCGCGGCAGGCGCGGCACGCTCAGCACGTGCGGTGCGTCGTTGAGGCCGGTCGAGGCGTCGTACCGCGCGAGCGCCGCCAGGAAGCCGAGGCGGAGCGCCCGGACCGCCGACTCGCCGGGAGCGCGTTCGCGCACCACGCGGGCCGGGTCGCCGACGTGCTCCTCCAGCGGACGTGGCACCAGGTCTTCCTTTGTCGGGAAGCGCCGCCGTCCCGTGATCACCATGACCGTCCTGGCCGTGACGGCGGCGTCGAACGTCGCCCAGTTCGCCACGTCCGGCGCGCTCGCCCGCTTCGAGCGCACTCCGGCCGAGTTGCACGGCCAGTGGTGGCGGATGGTCACGTCGCTGCTCGTCCAGGACGGCGCGTCGTCGGGACGCTCTCCAACCTGCTGTTCCTGGCGCTCATCGGCGCCGCCGCCGAGCAGGTCCTGTCACGACCCCGCTGGCTGCTGCACTACTTCGGGGTCGGTGTGGCCGCCGAGCTCGTCGGCTACTTCTGGGCCCCCGTGGGCGGCGGCAACTCCATCGCCGTGTGCGGCCTCAGGGGGCCGTCGTGATCGCGCTGTGGCGCGGAGACACCCGCCTGCCCGCTCTCGCTCCGCAGGCGCTGCTGTTCTGGTGCGCCGCCCTGCCCGGGACGCTCTCCGACTCTTTGTACATTCCGGCGATCGTCGCCGGGGTCCTCGCCGCGGCGCGGAACATCCACGGCGGCGCGCTGGTCCTCGGCGTCCTGCTCGGCCTCATCACCCTCTGGGGCATGGCCGCCGAGCGGGAGACGGCGCCTCCGTCCCGGTCAGCGGCCTGACCACAACGCTCGCGTCCCGGTCAGGCCGGGCGCCGGGCGTGATGCATGGCGACCGCCCCGAAGGTGAGATTCCGGTAGCGGACGGACTCCCAGCCGGCCTGCCGCAGCAGCGCGGCGAGGGCCTCCTGGTCGTGCCAGGCCGCGGTCGACTCGGCCAGGTAGTGGTAGGAGTCCGGGTTCGAGCTGACCTTGGCCATCAGCGGCAGGCCCACCCGCAGGTGCAGGCCGTGCAGCCGGCGCAGGACCGGGTTCGGCGGGCGGCTGACCTCGCAGATCAGCAGGCGTCCGCCCGGCCTGGTCACCCGCAGCATCTCCGCGAGCGCCGCCACCGTGTCGTTGACGTTGCGGATGCCGAAGGAGATCGTCACGGCGTCGAAGGACGCGTCGGCGAACGGCAGCCGCAGCGCGTCGCCCGCCGCGAAGCCCAGGCCGCGGACCCCGCCCTGGCGGCGTACGCCCTCGCGCAGCATCCCCAGGGAGAAGTCGCAGGCGACGGCCAGCGCGCCGGCCTCGGCGATCGGCACCGACGAGGTCCCCGTGCCCGCCGCCAGGTCCAGCACCAGCTCGCCGGGGCGCGCGTTCAGGGCCCGGACGGCCTCGCGCCGCCACCGGCGGTCCAGGCCGCCCGTCATCAGGTCGTTCAGCAGGTCATAGCGTGCCGCCGTACGGTCGAACATGGCCGCGACCTCGGCCGGCTGCTTGTCCAGAGATGCCCGCGTCATGGTCGTCGAGCCTACGCAAGGAGCAACCCGTCCCGGCAGGCGGGCCACGCCGAATGATCGGGAACGATCGACGCCGCCTCGCGGTTCCCGAGCAGCCTCTGAGAAGGTTTAGACTCAGCGTGTAGCAAGCTTGTGAAGCGCTTCACAAAAGAACAAGACCCGAAGATGGCACCCCGGGTCGCACCGAGCCTCGTCCAGGGCCGTACGATCCGGCACGGCATCGAGCCCGCCACCCCCAACGGGCGGCACCACCGACCACATGCCCACAGAGGATTCCCGTGACCGAGCGCAGCGAGGGCACCGACAAACGCAGCACCGTTGGTCGCGAGGCCGACGGAGGAGGTCTCGTGATCGAGACGCCCGCCGCAATTCCGCAGGACACCTCCGCGACGGAGGCCGACGTGATCGTCGTCGGCGCCGGACCGGCGGGCTCGGCTGCCGCATACCATCTCGCCCAGGCCGGGCTCGACGTTCTCCTGCTGGAAAAGACGGTGTTCCCGCGCGAGAAGGTGTGCGGTGACGGACTCACGCCCCGCGCCACCAGGCAGCTCCTGAGGATGGGTGTCGATCTCGACGCCCCCGGCTGGATCCGCAACAAGGGCCTGCGCATCATCGGCGGCGGCGTCCGCATGGAACTGCCCTGGCCCGACCTGTCCAGCTATCCCGACTACGGCCTGGTCCGCACGCGGATGGACTTCGACCAGATCCTCGCCGAGCGCGCCGTCGCCGCGGGCGCGAAGCTCCGGATGAACACCTCGGTGACCGAGCCGATCCTGGACGACACGGGCCGGATCACCGGTGTGCTGGCCAAGACCCCCGACGGCGAGACCCGGTTCAGCGCCCCACTCGTCGTGGCGGCCGACGGCAACTCGACCCGGCTCTCGCTCGCGATGGGCCTGCGCAAGCGCGACGACCGCCCGATGGGCGTGGCCGTGCGCCGCTACTACACCAGCCCCCGCCACGACGACGACTACCTCGAGTCCTGGCTGGAGCTGTGGGACGGCGAACGCCTGCTGCCCGGCTACGGCTGGGTGTTCGGCGTCGGCGACGGCACCTCCAACGTCGGCCTGGGCCTGCTCAACACCAGCGACGCCTTCAAGAACGTCGACTATCGCGCGCTGCTGCGCAGCTGGCTCGCCGGGATGCCGGAAGAGTGGGGCTACGTCGAGGAGAACGCCACCGGCCCGGTACGCGGCGCCGCGCTGCCGATGGGCTTCAACCGCACTCCCCACTACACGCGCGGCCTGCTGCTCGTCGGCGACGCCGGCGGGATGATCAATCCGTTCAACGGTGAGGGCATCGCGTACGCGATGGAGTCCGCCGAGATGGCCGCGGAGATCATCGTTCAGGCGCTCGGCCGGCCGACCGCCGCCCAGCGCGAGCTCGCCCTGCACGACTACCCGCAGGTCCTCAAGCAGGCGTACGGCGGCTATTACACGCTCGGGCGGATCTTCGTGAAGGCGATCGGCGACCCGCGCCTGATGAAGTTCGCGACGCGCCACGGCCTGCCGCACCCGGTGCTCATGCGATTCACGCTGAAGCTCCTCGCCAATCTCACCGATCCGCGGGGCGGCGACGCGATGGACCGGGTGATCAACGCGATGTCGAAACTCGCGCCGGCGGCGTGACACCCCGAGGAAAGAAGTGATGATCGCCGTGCCTAGGATGGAAATCCCGGTCGTGATCGACGGCCGTGCCGCGTCAGACGCGCGCTCGATGACTTTCACCGAGAAGGGGGTGTAGGGATTTGAACCTCTATGTTCCGATTGTCGTGCTTGGTGTTCTCGCACTGGGCTTCGCGGGCTTTTCAGTGATTATGGGGTCTTTGACCGGCCCGAAACGCTGGAACCGCGCGAGACTCGAAGCGTACGAGTGCGGCATCGAACCCACCCCGCAGCCCGTGGGCGGCGGGCGGTTCCCGGTGAAGTACTACCTGACGGCGATGCTGTTCATCGTTTTCGACATCGAGATCATTTTCCTCTACCCGTGGGCGGTGGCCTTCGACCACCTGGGTCTGTTCGGTCTCGTGGAAATGGTGCTGTTCATCGTCACCGTCCTCATCGCGTACGCCTATGTGTGGCGGCGCGGCGGTCTGGAGTGGGACTGAGATGGGTCTAGAAGAGAAGCTTCCCAGCGGAGTCATCCTCACCACGGTCGAGCAGGTCCTCGGGTACGCGCGCAGGAGTTCGGTCTGGCCGGCGACGTTCGGCCTGGCCTGCTGCGCCATCGAGATGATGGCGACGGGCGACCCGCGCCACGACTTCTCCCGGTGGGGCATGGAACGCGCGTCGGGCTCGCCGCGCCAGGCCGACCTGATGATCGTCGCGGGCCGGGTGAGCCAGAAGATGGCGCCGGTGCTGCGCCAGATCTATGACCAGATGGCCTCGCCCAAGTGGGTCATCGCCATGGGCGTGTGCGCCTCCTCGGGCGGCATGTTCAACAACTACGCGATCGTCCAGGGCGTCGACCACATCGTGCCCGTCGACGTCTACCTGCCCGGCTGCCCGCCGCGGCCGGAGATGCTCCTGGACGCCATCCTCAAGCTGCACGACAAGATCCAGAACACCAAGATGGGTCCGCACCGCAAGAAGGAGATCGAGGAGCTCGAGCAGGCCCGGCTCCGGCAGCTTCCCCTCCTCGAACAGCCGCAGCAGGTGACCAGTTCATGAGTTCACAACACCCCGAGCAGCGGGCCGAGCAGGCCGCCGACCAGCTCCCCGCCCACGGCGAGGAAGAGCGGGTCGAGCAGCCGATCACGCGCCACGGCATGTTCGGCGCCCGGACGACCGGTGACACCTCCGGCTTCGGCGGCCTCGTCGTCCGCCAGGCGCCGAAGGTCGGCGCCGAGCGTCCGTACGGCGGCCCGAAGACCACCGGCACCGAGGGCGAGTTCGACGAGATCGCCGACGCCCTCGAAGCGGCCTACCCCGACTTCGGCGAAGCGATCGAACGCGTCGTCGTCGACCGCGGCGAGCTGACCTTCGTCGTACGGCGCACGCATCTCCTCGACGTCGTCAAGACCCTGCGCGACGACCCGCGGCTGCGCTTCGAGCTGTGCCTCGGCGTCTCCGGCGTGCACTACCCGGCCGAGACCGGCGCCGAGCTGCACGCGGTCTACCCCTTCTTGTCGATCACGCACAACCGGCGCGTGCGGATCGAGGTGACCTGCCCCGACACCGACCCGCACATCCCCTCCATCGTCTCGGTCTACCCGACCGACGACTGGCACGAGCGCGAGACGTACGACATGTTCGGGCTGATCTTCGACGGGCACCCGGCACTCACGCGGATCATGATGCCGGACGACTGGATGGGTCATCCGCAGCGCAAGGACTACCCCCTCGGCGGCATCCCCGTCGAGTACCGCGGGGCCACGGTGCCCCCGCCGGATGAGCGGAGGTCGTACGTATGAGCCCGACCCAGCAGTACGACGCGTACGGAACGGAAGAGGCCACCGAGGGCACCGTCTTCAACGTCGGCGGGCAGGACTGGGACGAGGTCGTCCAGGGCGCCCAGGAGACCGAGGACGACCGCCTCGTCGTGAACATGGGCCCGCAGCACCCGTCCACGCACGGCGTGCTCCGGCTCATCCTCACCCTCGACGGCGAGACCGTCGACGAGGCCCGCGTCGGCATCGGCTACCTCCACACCGGCATCGAGAAGAACATGGAGTACCGGACGTGGACCCAGGGGACCACGTTCTGCACCCGCATGGACTACCTCGCGCCGATCTTCAACGAGACGTCCTACTGCCTCGCCGTGGAGAAGCTGCTCGGCATCACCGACGAGGTCCCCGAGCGGGCGCAGGTCATCCGGGTCCTGATGATGGAGATCAACCGGATCTCCTCGCACCTGGTCGCGATCGCCACCTTCGGCCTGGAGCTGGGCGCGACCACGGTCATGCTCAACGGCTTCCTCGAGCGCGAGTACGCCCTGGACATCTTCGAGATGGTCGCCGGGCTGCGCATGAACATGGCCTACGTCCGGCCGGGCGGCGTCGCGCAGGACCTGCCGCCGGGCGCGATCGACAAGATCGGTGACTTCGTCAAGCGCGAGCGGCACCGGTTGGGGCAGCTCCGCAAGCTGCTCGACGCCAACCCGGTCTACCTGGCGCGGACCAAGAACATCGCCTACCTCGACCTGGCCGCCTGCATGGCGCTCGGCGTGACCGGCCCGGTGGTGCGCAGCACCGGCCTGCCGTGGGACCTGCGCAAGTCCCAGCCGTACTGCGGCTATGAGACCTACGACTTCGAGGTGGCCACCCAGGACACCTGCGACGTCTACGGCCGCTACCTCGTGCGCATGCAGGAGATGGACGAGTCCCTGAAGATCATCGAGCAGTGCCTCGACCGGCTGAGCTCCGGCTCGGCCAAGTCCGGCCCGGTGATGATCCAGGACAAGAAGATCGGCTGGCCGGCGCAGCTCGCGCTCGGGCCGGACGGCATGGGCAACTCGCCCAACCACATCGCGCACATCATGGGCCAGTCCATGGAAGCGCTGATCCACCACTTCAAGCTGGTGACGGAGGGCTTCCGCGTGCCGGCCGGCCAGGTGTACGCCTCGGTGGAGTCGCCGCGCGGCGAGCTCGGCTGCCACCTGGTGAGCGACGGCGGCACGCGCCCGTTCCGCGCGCACTTCCGCGACCCGTCCTTCACGAACCTGCAGGCGATCCCGGCCGCGACCGAAGGTTCCATGATCGCCGACGTCATCGCGGCGGTCGCGAGTATCGACCCGGTGATGGGGGGAGTCGACCGATGACGTACGGGCCTGAGGTGCTGGAGCGTCTCGAGCGGGACGCGAAGGAGATCATCGCGCGATACCCCAAGCCGCGTTCGGCGCTGCTGCCGCTGCTCCACCTGGTGCAGTCGGAGGAGGGCTACGTCTCCGACGACGGCATCGAGTTCTGCGCCGACGCGGTGGGGATCACCCCGGCGCAGGTGACCGGCGTGGTGACCTTCTACACGCAGTACAAGCAGCAGCCGGTCGGCGACTACCACGTCGGCGTCTGCATCAACAGCCTGTGCGCGATCATGGGCGGCGACCAGATCTGGCGCGAGCTGAGCGAGTACGTCGGCGTCGGCCACGACGAGGCGACCGAGGACGGCAAGGTCAGCCTCGAGCGCATCGAGTGCAACGCCGCCTGCGACTACGCCCCGGTGATGATGGTCAACTGGGAGTTCTTCGACGACATGACTCCGGCCAAGGCCAGGCAGCTCGTCGACGACATCCGGGCCGGCAGGCAGGTCGCCCCCTCACGCGGCGCGGAGTCGGTGTGCACCTGGAAGCAGGCGTCCCGCGTGCTCGCGGGCTTCAACGACGGCCGTGCCGAAGAGGGCACGCAGGCCGGCTACGCGTCGCTGCGCGGCCTCCAGCTCGCCAAGGAGTCCGGCTGGGAGGCCCCTGAGCCCGAAAGAGGTGCCGAGTGACCACCCTCACGCCGATCCTGACCAGGTCCTGGGACCGGCCCGACTCCTTCACCCGCACGGCGTACGAGGCCGACGGCGGTTACCGGGCGCTGCGTACCGCGCTGGGCATGCCGCAGGACGACATCATCCAGGCGGTGAAGGACTCCGGCCTTCGCGGACGCGGGGGCGCCGGCTTCCCCACCGGCATGAAGTGGGGCTTCATCCCGCAGGGCGACGGCAAGCCGCACTACCTGGTGGTCAACGCGGACGAGTCCGAGCCGGGCACGTGCAAGGACATCCCGCTGATGATGGCCAACCCGCACGCGCTGGTCGAGGGCGTGATCATCAGCTCGTACGCCATCCGCGCGAACCACGCCTTCATCTACGTGCGCGGTGAGGTGCTGCACGTCATCCGCCGCCTCCAGCAGGCGGTCGCGGAGGCGTACGAGGCGGGCTACATCGGCACGAACATCCTCGGCTCCGGCTACGACCTCGAGCTCATCGTGCACAGCGGCGCCGGCGCGTACATCTGCGGCGAGGAGACGGCGCTGCTGGACTCCCTGGAGGGGTTCCGCGGCCAGCCGCGCCTCAAGCCGCCGTTCCCGGCGGTGGCCGGCCTGTACGGCGGGCCCACCGTGATCAACAACGTCGAGTCCATCGCGAGCGTTCCCTCGATCATCGACAACGGTGCCGACTGGTTCGCCTCGATGGGCACCGAGAAGTCCAAGGGCTTCGGCATCTTCAGCCTGTCGGGCCACGTGACCCGGCCCGGCCAGTACGAGGCGCCGCTCGGCATCACGCTGCGCGAGCTGCTCGACATGGCCGGCGGCATCCGCGCCGGGCACCGGCTGAAGTTCTGGACGCCGGGCGGCTCCTCCACGCCGATCTTCACCGACGAGCACCTCGACGTGCCGCTCGACTTCGAGTCGGTCGGCGCGGCGGGCTCGATGCTCGGCACCCGGGCGCTGCAGATCTTCGACGAGACGGTCTGCGTCGTCCGCGCGGTGCTGCGCTGGAGCGAGTTCTACGCGCACGAGTCCTGTGGAAAGTGCACTCCGTGTCGCGAGGGCACGTACTGGTACAAGCTGATGCTGAAGCGGCTGGAGGCGGGTCAGGGCACCGAGGAGGACCTCGAGACACTCCTCGACCTGTCCGACAACATCCTCGGCCGCTCCTTCTGCGCGCTCGGCGACGGCGCCACGAGCCCGGTCACCTCCAGCATCAAGCACTTCCGCGAGGAGTACATCCGGCACTTCGAGAACGGCGGATGCCCGTTCAACGAGGCCGCCTCGACTGTGTGGGCAGGTGTGAAGTGACCGAGCGGCGAGCCGACGAGCGAGCGGAGTGCTCGATGACTTTCGCGAAGCGCCTCTTTCCATCGCGCGCGGAGC
>NZ_JBHLZP010000266.1:0-1604 GCF_042429965.1 Actinoallomurus acaciae | reverse complement strand
TGCTCGATGACTTTCGCGAAGCGCCTCTTTCCATCGCGCGCGGAGCGAGTGAGGAGGGGAGCGCGAGCATGAGCACTGTCACGGACAACACTCAGGTCGAGAAGCGGGAAGACCTGGTCTCGCTGACGATCGACGGGTTCGAGATCAGCGTGCCCAAGGGCACGCTGATCATCCGGGCGGCCGAGCTGCTCGGCATCCAGATCCCGCGGTTCTGTGACCACCCGCTGCTGGAGCCGGTGGCGGCCTGCCGCCAGTGTCTGGTGGAGATCCCGGACGCCGGCAACGGCCGCGGGATGCCCAAGCCGCAGCCGTCCTGTGCGGTCACGGTGATGCCGGGCATGGTGGTCAAGACCCAGCTCACCTCCGAGGTCGCCGACAAGGCCCAGCACGGCGTGATGGAGCTGCTGCTCATCAACCACCCGCTGGACTGCCCGGTCTGCGACAAGGGCGGCGAGTGCCCGCTGCAGAACCAGGCCCTGTCCAACGGCCGCGGCGAGTCGCGGTTCGTGGAGAAGAAGCGCACCTTCCCCAAGCCGATGGCATTGTCCTCGCAGGTGCTGCTGGACCGCGAGCGGTGCATCCAGTGCGCCCGCTGCACCCGGTTCTCCAATGAGATCGCCGGCGACGCGTTCATCGACCTGCTGGAGCGGGGCGCCAAGGAGCAGGTCGGCCTCGCGCCCGGCCATGAGTTCCAGTCCTACTTCTCCGGCAACACCGTGCAGATCTGCCCGGTCGGCGCGCTGACCGGCGCGGCGTACCGCTTCCGGTCCCGGCCGTTCGACCTGGTCTCGTCGCCGAGCGTCTGCGAGCACTGCGCGTCCGGCTGCGCCCAGCGCACCGACCACCGCCGCGGCAAGGTCACCCGCCGGCTCGCCGGCGACGACCCGCAGGTCAACGAAGAGTGGAACTGCGACAAGGGCCGCTGGGCGTTCACCTACACCACGACGCCGGACCGGCTGACCCACCCGCTGGTTCGTAACGAGGACGGCGTGCTGGAGCCCGCCTCCTGGAGCGAGGCGCTGACCATCGCGGCCGAGGGGTTGGCGAAGGCGCGCGGCAAGACCGGCGTGCTGACCGGCGGCCGGGTCACGCTCGAGGACGCCTACGGGTACGCCAAGTTCGCCCGGGTCGCCCTCGGCACCAACGACGTCGACTTCCGCGCCCGCGCGCACTCGCGTGAGGAGGCCGACTTCCTCGCGGCGACCGTCGCGGGCAGCCCCATCTCGGTCACCTACGACGAGCTGGAGAAGGCCCCCGCCGTACTCCTCGCCGGCTTCGAGCCGGAGGAGGAGTCGCCGATCGTCTTCCTGCGCCTCCGCAAGGCGGCCCGCAAGCACGGCCTGAAGGCGTACTCGATCGCGCCGTTCGCCACCCGCGGCCTCGCCAAGATCGGCGGCACGCTGGTGGCCACCGCCCCCGGCGCCGAGGCCGAGACGCTCGGCAACCTGATCACCGGAGTCGGGCTGGACACCGCGGGCAAGGCCGCCGCGGAGCTGCTCAAGAGCGAAGGCGCGATCATCCTCGTCGGCGAGCGGCTCGGCGCGGTGCCGGGCGCGCTGTCCGCCGTCGGGCGACTGGTCGCGGCCACCGGCGCGCGGCTCGCC
>NZ_JBHLZP010000265.1:0-11444 GCF_042429965.1 Actinoallomurus acaciae | reverse complement strand
GCACGCCGCGCCAGGCCGCGCGGGCCGACGCCGGGGCGACGATGAGCGCCTGGTTCTTCTCCACGCCGCGCAGCACGTCGCGGGCCAGCGCCTCGGGGGTGTAGAGGCGCCGCTGCACCTTCAGCGCCGCCTGGCGCGCGTGGGTTCCCGCCGCGGTCGCCGGCAGGTCCGGGTTGGCGTTGTCGAGCAGGGGGGTGTCCACGAAGCCGGGGCAGACCACGCTCACCCGTACGCCCGCGGCGGCCGCCTCGGCGCGCAGGGCGAGGCTCAGGCCGACCACCGCGTGCTTGGTCGTGGTGTACGGCAGCATCAGCGGCGCCGGCACCAGGCCCGCGAGCGAGGCGGTGTTGACGATGTGCCCGTGCCCCTGTTCCAGCAGGATCGGGTACGCCGCGTGCACCCCGTGGATGACGCCGCGCAGGTTCACGTCGAGGGTCTTGTTCCAGTGGTCGAGGGTGAGCTCGTCGGTACGGCCGCCGACCGCGATGCCGGCGTTGTTGAAGACCAGGTCGAGCCGTCCGTGCCGTTCGGCGATGTCCCGGTACAGCGCGGCGACCTGCTCGGCGTCGGTCACGTCGAGCGCGGCGGCCTCGGCCTCGCCGCGCTCGGACAGGCGGGCGGCGACGCTCTCCGCGCGTTCCTTGTCGAGGTCGGCGACGACCACGCTGTCGCCCCGCAGGACGAGTGCGGTCGCGATGGCCCGGCCGATGCCGGAGGCACCACCCGTGATGATGGCGATGCGGGTCACTTCGTCGCCTTCCCGGTCTTGCGGGCCTTCTTCTGGGGTTCGTCCCAGAGGCCGACGGCCTGCCAGAGCCGGCGGCTGAAGCCATCGACCATACCGATCTCGGCGGCGAGGTCGCGGACCTTGGCGACGCAGTTCTTCATCTCGCCGTTCCAGGCGTCGTTCTTGCCGTACGCCTCGCGGATGACGTCCTTGGGAATGCCGAAGTGGCGCACCATCGTGCCGGGTGGCGCGAGCATGATGCGCGCCATGAGGCCGAGGATCAGCGGGGACATCACGCCGAGCGCCTTCCGGCGTACCGGGTTGATGCGGGGCACCCGGTGCTTGAGGTAGTGGCGGGCGAAGGAGATGTGCCGCGCCTCCTCCGCGATGTGGATGCGCAGGATCTTGTCCTGGAGCGGGTGCTTGACCTGGCCGGCCTTGATCGTCTGCCGCTGGAAGTAGTCGATCGGGTCCTCGCCGCCGAGCACGAACACGAAGAACAGCTCGGTGGAGATCCGCGGAATGTGCGGCGCGACCTGCGCGAGGATGTCGAGGCTGCGCGGCATGCCTTTGATCGGCATTCCCGTACGGTTGACGAACTCCTGGAACATCATCGCGTGATGGCATTCCTCGGTCGTCTCGTGCAGGACGTACCGGAACTCCGGGGAGTTGTTCGGCAGCTTGTACGCGTAGGCGAGCAGGCCGCGCTTCAGCAGGTTCTCGAACTGCAGGCCGATCTTCATCATCGTCGCGACGCGCCAGAGGCCGATCTGCGCCTGGATGTGCTCCGGCTGGCCGCGGTACCACTCGGTGGCGCCGAGCCGGTCGATCGAGGGCAGGATCCAGCGGGGGTCATCGGGGTCGACCTTGAAGTCGGGGTCGTCCCACGGGATGTCGGCGTACGCCTCCCAGTGCTTGTCCACGGAGGCCTTCGACAGGCGCTGGATGACGCCGACGTACGCCTTGCGATCCTGGACCTTTTCGCGGACTTCCTCGTCCAGCGTCGTGCTCGTCGGATTGGGCATTGTCACTCCCCTGTGTCGGCCGGGATGAGCAGACGGGCGAAGTTCTTGAGCTGTGTCAGTACCGCCGCCTGGTGTCCGTGGGCGTCGTCGTCCAGGGAGTTCTGCAGCGTCAGGCCGATCAGCGTGGCGAACAGGGTGCGGATCACCGTGTTCGCGGCCTGGGCGTCGAGCGACGTGGGGAACAGCCGGTGGAACGTCTCCAGGATCACCCGCACCACGCGCTCGTTGATGTCGATGCTGAGCGGCCGCAGGGTCTCGTCGGTCCGCGCGGCCATGGCGAGTTCCATGAGCGCGAGCGACGGCGCCTGCCGGAAGGTGTCCCAGAGCAGGTCGAGTGCCCCTTCGACGTTGCGGCGGCCGTCCGGCAGGTCGGCGAACGCACGCTCGAACGCGAGGCGCTGCCGTTCGAGGAGGTGTTCGAGGGCGGCGGCGACGAGCAGCATCTTGGTGGGGTAGTGGTGCTGCTGCGCCCCGCGCGACACACCCGCGCGCCGGGCGACCTCGGTGGTCGACGTGCCCGACCAGCCGAGCTCGGCGAGACACTCCATGGTGGCGTCGAGCAGCCGGCCCTGGGTCTCGGCGCGCCGCTCCTCCTGCGTACGGGAGGCGGCGTGCCGGTGGTGGCCATGACGTCGGCGGCTGCTTACTGACACGCCCTCGACGGTAGGCGCGGCAAAACATGCAATCAAGCCTGCTTTTATGTTGTCCCGGTCACAATTGGACACGGAGTCCAGCAGCTTGCGGGCGGCGGCCTTGAGAGCCGGCACGCGGTCTCAGGCGTGCCGGAGGGACGCGGCGACCGTCGCGGCGGTGACGATGACGAGGAGCGCCAGATGGCTCCAGGCGTGGACGCCGTCGGGAATCCGCGGCGGCCGGCGGCGCAAAATGAGGATGACCGGGAGCGCGCCGATGAGAAGAGCGGCCGCGGCGCCGAGGTCCACCGAGCCGAGCAGGAAGATCGCCGCGGAGGCGTCGAGGTGCGTTCCCGCGACGAGGAAGACGCCCAGCGCGGGCGCCGTGATGGCGAACGTGAGCGGGTTGGCCAGGGACGTCGCCGTGCGCATGCCGTGCCCGGAGCGGCGGAGCAGCGGGACCGTCATGACGCTGCCGCCGACGCCGACGAACGCCGCGATCGCGCCGATGGGCACGCCGAGCGCGGCGGGGATGCCGGCGACCTCGCCTCGCCGCCTCGAGCGTGCGATCGCGCGGGGACGGAGGAACCCGGGGCGCGCGAGCAGATCGACGATCGTGGCGGCGAGGTACGCGACGAAGACCCACTGCACGGCCGGGCCGGCGGCCCACCGGGCGGCCAGCGCTCCGACGGCGCCGCCGACGACGAGGAGGAACAGGAGGGTCTTGCTGCGGCGCAGCAGCCCCACGGTGCCCCGGTCGGTCGCCGCGGTCGCGACGCCCGCGTTGACGACCATCACCACCGTGGACGTGGCGACCGCGACGTGGGCCGCGTCCGCCCCGAGACCCGCGTCGGCCCACACGATCACCGGGACGGTGACGAAGCCGCCGCCGAAACCGAACAAGACCGTGGTCAGGCCCGTGACGAGCCCGATCCCGACCAGCATGAAGACGCTCACGAGTCCTCAGTCCAGCAGGGTCGTCGAGGGGCGGGCAATCGAAACCCGACCGTATTCTTTCGAGACTCGGACACTAGGCTGAGTACGTGAGGAACGTGCCGATCGCATCCGTCGACGCCGTCGCGCGAGCCGTCCTGGCCATCGGCACGGACTACGTCCCGGGGCATCTCCTGGACTGGCACGAGCACCGACGGGCGCAGTTCCTGTACGGCGCGACGGGCGTGATGATCGTGGAGACCGCCGACGGCACGTGGACGGTGCCGACCGAGCGCGCCGTTCTCATCCCGGCCATGACCAGGCATCGCGTCCGCATGCTCGACGTGAGCACCCGGAGCCTCTACATCGAGCCGGGCGCCGTGCCGTGGTGGCCGCGGGCGTGCACCGTCGTCGACGTCACCCCGCTGCTGCGCGAACTCCTGCTCGCCGCGGTCGACTTAGACGCCGACTACGATCTCGCCGGCCGGGAGGGCGCGGTCGCGGCACTCCTGCTGCACGAGATCGCGTCTTTGGGGTCACTGCCGCTCCACGTCGATCTGCCCTCGGCGCCGGATCTCGCCGAACTCTGCCGCGAATACCTCGCAGGCCCCGACGTCCGGCTGACCAACCGGGACTGGGCACGCCGGCTCGCGATGAGCGAACGCGCCTTCACCCGGCGCTTCCAGCGCGAACTGGGAACCAGCCCGGCCGCCTGGCGCACCCGCGCCCGGCTCGTGTCCGCGGTACCCCTCCTGCGCGAGCGTACGGTCACCCAGGTCGCGACCCGGCTCGGCTATTCCTCACCGGCGTCGTTCACCGCCGCCTTCTCGCGCACTTTCGGAATGGCCCCCTCCGCGCTGGTGACAAATCGCCAGTAGTCACAGTCGCCGGATCGCGTGCCGGCGGAGACCAGGGCCGCCGGCGTCCCCGGGGCACGGCATTAACCTGATGCTCGTCGGCTCGCGGGCCCGTTAGGGTAATCGCCATGCAGGTCAGCCAGTCGGACAAGCTCGCCAACGTCCTCTACGACATCCGTGGGCCGGTGCTCAAGCGCGCCATGCAGATGGAGGCCGAGGGGCACCAGATCCTCAAGCTGCACATCGGGAACCCGGCTCCGTTCGGGTTCGAGGCTCCGGATGAGATCCTCCAGGACGTCATCCGCAACCTGCCGATGGCTCACGGCTACAGCGACTCGAAGGGCATCCTGCCCGCCCGGCGCGCCGTCGTGCAGCACTACGAGCAGCAGGGGTTCGCCGGGCTCGACGTCGAGGACGTCTACCTCGGCAACGGCGTGTCCGAGCTGATCGTGATGGCGATGCAGGCCCTGCTCAACAACGGTGACCAGGTGCTCATCCCGGCACCGGACTACCCGCTCTGGACGGCCGCCGTGTCGCTCAGCGGCGGCACGCCCGTCCACTACCTCTGCGACGAGGACAACGGCTGGATGCCCGACCTCGCCGACATCGAGGCGAAGATCACCCCGGCCACCAAGGCCATCGTCATCATCAACCCGAACAACCCGACCGGCGCCGTCTACTCACGTGAGCTGCTCGAGGGCATCACCGAACTCGCGCGCCGCGAAGGGCTGCTGATCCTCGCCGACGAGATCTACGACCGCATCCTGTTCGACGACGCGGAGCACTTCTCGATCGCGCCGCTCGCGCCCGACCTGCCGTCGCTGACCTTCTCCGGCCTGTCCAAGGCGTACCGGGTCTGCGGCTTCCGCTCCGGCTGGATGGTGGTCTCGGGCCCCAAGGAGCATGCCGAGTCCTACATCGAGGGCCTCAACATGCTGGCCAACATGCGCCTGTGCCCGAACGTCCCGGGCCAGCACGCGATCCAGGCGGCCCTCGGCGGCTACCAGAGCATCAACGACCTGGTCCTGCCCGGCGGACGCCTCCGCGAACAGCGCGACCGCGCCTGCCGCCTCCTCAACGAGATCCCGGGCGTGAGCTGCGTGACGCCGGGCGGCGCCCTGTACGTCTTCCCCCGCCTCGATCCGGCGGTCTACCCGATCGAGGACGACGAGCGCTTCGTCCTCGACCTGCTGGAGAGCCAGCAGATCCTCGTCGTCCAGGGGACCGGCTTCAACTGGCCCACGCCCGACCATCTGCGCATCGTGACGCTGCAACACGCCGACGATCTCGAGGAGGCGATCGGCCGACTGGGCGAGTTCCTCGCCGACCGCCGCGCGTGACGGCGTTCCGAAGGGAAATCCATCTCGAACGTCCCGAGTGCGTTGGCGCCCCATGCGAAGCGCCCGGCAGATGACGTAGTCCTGCCCCGACGGGTGCCAGGGGATGGGCGGCGCCGGATCGTCCGAGAGATGGTCCGTTCAGTAGCGCACGGTGATCCTGCGGGCGTGGCCGTCCGCGCGTACCCGGCCGCCGACCGGGATGACGACCTGCGGGTCGGTGTGACCGAAGTCGACGTCGAAGACGATGAGCGCCCCGGGGTTGTACGCGGTCGTCGCGCGCAGGATCGCCTCGCGCTGCTCCTTGGCGTACACGGCCTTCTCGTCGGGGGTGTTCGGGCGTTCGAAGGACCATGCCTTGGCGCGTCCGACGAGGACGCCGGCGAACCGGCCGAGGATGCCACGCTCGCCCATGCTGCGCAGGATCCGGTACACCTCGGTGGCCGACGGGAGCGCCTCGCTCGTCTCGATCAGCAGGACCATGCCGTCGTACGCCTCGGGCCGCCTGATCCCGCGGTCGGCCATCATCAGCCAGGACAGGGTCTCCAGGTTGCCGCCCCAGGTCAGCCCCTCGACGACCTGGTCGGCGTTGTGCCAGCGCCAGCCGTCGCAGGCCTGCGTCGCCGGCGGTGACGCGAACGTCGCCGGGTCCGCCCAGTCGCGCTGGACGTCGCCGTACACCGTGCTCTCGCGCAGTTCGTACTCGCCGGAGGTGAACAGCGCCGCCTGGAGCGAGACCGTCGTCAGCGAGTGCATCGCGCCCGGCCGCCCGAACTCGCACATGACGGACCCGCCGTGGTACGCGACGATGCCGAGGTCGGCGATGTAGGTCAGCAGGTTCGTGTTGTCGCTGTAGCCGAAGAACGGCTTCGGGTTCGCCTTGATCAGGTCGGCGTCGAGGTGCGGCAGCACGGTGATCTGGTCGTCGCCGCCGACGCTGGCGATGACGGCCTTGATGTCCGGGGCGCCGAAGGCGGCGTGCAGGTCGGCCGCACGCTCCACCGGCGAGGCGCCCATCCGCCGGGTGGCCGGGTACTCGACCGGCACGAGCCGAAAGTCCTCCCGCAGTCGCCGCAGCCCCAGTTCGTACGGCATCGGATAGATCTCCGGCAGACCCGCCGACGGCGACACGATCGCCACCCTGTCGCCGGGCCGCGGCTTGGGCGGATAGATCGGTACGGTCATGGGGCCAGTGTCGGCGCCGGTCGAGGTTCGATCAAAGCCTTTTCCGGCTCCGGGCCGAGTCTTCAGGAAACACGCCAGGGACGTACCGAACATGCCTGACATGGGTACGTGGGGCTCAGACGAAGAAGGCGTTCATGCCGGGAACGTCGGACAAATAGGTCTCGATGTCGGTGATCTTGCCGTCGCGCAGGCGGCAGACCGTGGACAGGTACTCGTCCAGCACGGCGTCGTCGCGGCGGGCGGTGTTGTGCAGGGACAGCGCCACGTTCTCGCGGCTGACCAGGACGTGCAGCAGTTCGAAGTCGAGCCCGTAGCCGGCGATCTTCTGCGCGTGCCGTACGACCGCGTCGGTGCCGGAGACGGTGTTGTCGCCCGGCAGGGTCCAGGTGGGGGCCTGTTGTCCTACTGGAGGGCGCTCGCCGTGGATGGAGACTTCGAAGCGGATTCCAGGTGCGTGACCTGCTGGATGGGCTGCGTGAAGTCGCGGGTCCGGCCGCACTCGTCTCAGATAGTGAGCCCTTTTCATCGTGTGTGGGCTTCGCGTGCTTGTAGGACGTGGATGGCTTTGGCCAAGAACCCAGCGCGGTGTGGGCAGCAGCGGAGTTTCCGCAAGATCCGCCAGGTCTTCAAAGTCGCGTTGGCGCGTTCGCCGGGGCCACGCAGCTTGGCGTGGGAGCGGTTGGCTTCCCTCTGCGAAACCGGCTTGTTTTTCCCCCGATACGGCGTCCAGACGTGGTCGGCGGCACCGTGATAGCCCTTGTCGGCCAACGTGATCAGGCCAGCGCGTTCCAGAGCGCGCAAGATGCCCCAGATCCGTGCCGCTCTGGTGTCATGGACGCTGCCGGGCAGCGCCCCTGACACCCACACGATCTCACCGGTCGGGGTGGCGATGACTTGCAGGTTCATCCCGTGTCTCTTGTGCTTGCCCGAGTAGAACGGCCGGTCCGCGGCGACTCTGTCGATCGGGATCAGCGTGCCGTCCAAGACCACGTACGCGTGTCCGGCCCGCTCGGCTGATCGCAGCGCCGCCTCCAGTTTGGGCGAGCGGGCGGCCAGCAACTCGACGGTCTCGTTGACGTAGCGCCGGGCCGTGGAGATTGAGACCCCGAATCCGGAGCCGAGCTCGGCAAAGGTGTCGCCTTTACGTAGGTAGACCAAGACCAGCAGGGCCTGCTGGGCGGGGTTGAGCAGCCGGCCACGCGACCGGAGTTGCTTGCGGTGCCGGCGGACCAAGCCGGCAGCGTAGTTCAGGGTCGGACGCGACAACGGCAGCACAGCACGGTAGAACAGCAACAGAAGCCCCTGGAGTGGGTGGTGATCTTTGGCGAGTAATCCACCTACCAGGGGCTTCACCACGCCCGGACGCCTACAGCAAACCCGCGATCAAGCTGCGACGCGCGCCGGGCCCACCACTCGATGAAAAAGACTCACTGTGCCGCCTCGCCGCCCGCTGGCCTGAACGCCCCGCCAGAAGATCGCCGGAATGACTGCGCGGTCGCAGCGAACGTGATGGACCGGCGGACCGGGTTGGTATCGGCACCCGCTGATGGCTGATGGCCGGGGGAGGGCCTTCTGACCGGGGTGGACGTCGTGGTCCGTGCCGAGCCAGAAGGGCCTCGCCCAGGATGAGTTCATTTCGTCGTGTCGCTGTCACCGACCTTGTGGCACGCAGGTCTGGGCCAGGGCATCTCTTCGGTTCGCGCTATGTTCGGCCTCCTCATCGCGTCGGTGCCTTGGGGGTGTCAGGCGGGTTCGTCGAGGTCTTCCGGGGTGAGGTTCAGTGGGACGGACGACGGGGGGAGGCCGCTGAGGAACAGCTCGCGCAGTAGCAGGGCCATCGAGTACCTCGGGTCGGTTGACAGGGCGCGGTCGAGGGCGATGTTGGCCAGGGCTCCCTCGCCCGCGCGCCAGGCGGCGAAGGACAGCAGGCTTGCCGGGGCGGCCGCGTAAGGGTCGGCGACCCTCGTCAGGACGTGGCGCCACAGCCTCAGGTGGGTCTGCAGGTGCGGGTCCGTCATCCGGACCCAGGCCTCGTCGCGGACGCGCAGGCTGGACAACAGCACGCCCAGCCAGGCCGTCTCCTCGGCTCCCGGCAGCGTGCCGGACGCGCACGCGCGGTCGATGATCTTGCGGACCAGTGGCACGCCCTCGCGGGCCATGTGGGCCGGGACGCGTTCGGGGTCGCGCGTCGCCCACTCCTTCAGCCGCCGCTCGGCGCGGGTCGTGGCCGCGCGCATGCCGGGGCCGCCCGCCGGGGCCAGCATGCGCTCCAGCTCACCCCGGCCCGGCAGGGCGACCAGGCCGCCCGCGATGGCGGTCGTGGCGACCGGGCTCGCCGCCACGTCCACGAACGTGCCCTCCGGCGGGCAGCACGCGGTGTCCGTGCACAGGTAGGACCAGAATCTGCCGCCCTCCACCCGCAACGCCTCGCGGACGCGGACGCCCTGGTCGTGCAGGTGATCGCGTACGCGCTCCACCATCGGCGTCACCCGGCCGGCCGGCCCGTAGCCCGCCAGGATCACTCCGTCCGGCCCCCGGCGGGCGATGAGGCCGGCGACGTGCCCGAGTAACTCATCGGCCGCGGTCAGGTCGAGCCGTACGGCGTACGCGCCGTCGCACGCCAGCACCACCACGCTGTCGGCCGGATGGAAGCCGACGAGGTAGGGGATCGCGCAGACGACGTCGGCGGGGGAGCGGAGGCGGAGCGTGTTCGGGTTCATGGGAACGAGGGTGCCGTGGCGGGAAGCGGACGGACAGCCCGAGCTGAACCCTGTGGATAACCGGAAGAAACCCCAGGCCAGAGCCACAGTGGCGCACCCTGCGCGCGGAATGACTGAGATGCGTGGTCGGTCAATGACTGTGCATGAGCGTGTGCTTAGTGCCAAGGTAACGGGAATGTTTCGCTTGTTCTCGGGAGTGATGGTCGCCGAATGAGCACTCCCTACGATGAACGGCCGTGGCTTCGGTTCTACGCCGACGGCGTGCCGGCGAACGTCCAGATCCCGGACGTCCCGCTGACGCACCTGCTCGACGCGTCGGCCGAGCGGTTCCCGGGCCGCAAGGCACTGATGTTCTTCGGGCGGGGCATGACGTACGCCAAGCTGCTGGACGCGGTGAACCGGCTCGCCGGAGCGCTGCGCCGGATCGGGATCCGCAAGGGCGAACGCGTCGCGGTGATCCTCCCGAACTGCCCCCAGGAGGTCATCGCGTTCTACGCGATCCTGCGCATCGGCGCCATCGTCGTCCCCACGAACCCGCTGTACACGGCCTCCGAACTGCGCCACCAGCTCGCCGACTCCGGAGCGCGGGTCGTGGTCGTCTTCGACAAGGCGTACGAGACGCTGGTCGAGGCCATGCCCGGCACCAACGTCCAGCAGGTCGTCGTCACCTCGCTCACCGACTACCTGCCGTTCGTCAAGCGTGAGCTGCTGAAGCTGCCCGTCGCCAAGGCGCGGAGGCTTCTCGCCGAGCTGAGCACCGAGATTCCGGCGAACGCCGAGGTCCTGCGCTTCGACGACCTGTTGAACGAGGGGCCGGACAATCCCCAGCAGACACCGGTCGATCCCTTCCGCGACCTGGCGGTCCTGCAGTACACCGGCGGCACCACCGGCCGCCCCAAGGGCGCGATGCTCACCCATCGCAACCTCGTCGCCAACGCCCACCAGACCGTCTCGTGGGATCCGGCGATCCGCCCCGGCCACGACGTGAACCTCGCCGTCGTGCCCCTGTTCCACGTCTTCGGCCTGACGTTCTGCCTGACCTGCACGATGCTCATCGGCGGCATGGTCGTGCTGATCCCCAGGTTCGACCTGGACCTGGTGCTGGACGCCGTACGCAAGCACAAGCCAACGCTCTTCCCGGGCGTTCCGCCGATCTACCAGCAGCTCGCCGCCGCGCCCGAGTCGAAGAAGGCCGGTGTCGGTGACATCCGCACCTGCGTGTCGGGGGCCATGGCGCTCGCCCGTACGACCGTCGACGCGTTCCGGACCGGGACGGGTGGCCGGGTCGTGCAAGGGTACGGAATGACCGAGACGTCCCCGGTCGTCATGGCCAATCCCCTCGACGGGAACGCGCGCCACATCTCCGTCGGCGCGCCGCTCCCCGGCACCGAGGCGCGCATCGTGGACGAGCGCGACCCGCAGCGCGTGCTGCCCGTCGGCTACCCGGGCGAGCTGATCGTACGCGGGCCGCAGATCTTCGCCGGCTACTGGAACCAGCCCGCCGAGACCGCCGAGACCCTCTCACGCGACGGCTGGTTCCGTACGGGCGACGTCGCGGTGATGAGCCCGGACGGCTACTTCACCCTCATCGACCGCAAGCGCGACGTCGTCATCGTCGACGGCTTCAACGTCTATCCGTCCGAGATCGAGAACGTCCTGACCACGCATCCCGGCGTCGCCGAGGCCGCGGTCGTCGGCGTCCCGGACTCCGCGCACGGCGAGATGGTCACCGCGTACATCATCCCGCGCGAGCCGGCGCCGAGCCCGGAGGAGATCCGGGCGTACGCCGCCCAGCACCTCGCCGGCTACAAGGTGCCGGCGTTCGTCGAACTGCGCCCCACCCTGCCGCGCAACATGCTCGGCAAGGTCCTGCGCCGCGTCCTCCGCGAGGAGAACGCGATGTCCTAGCCGAACCGGGGCGGCCGGCGACCTCGATCGACCGCAGGCGGCGGGGCCCCGCCCGGTCAGGCGGCCAGGTTCAGGCCGGTCAGCAGGACGGCCGCGACACCCGCGGCCGTCAGGGCGCCG
>NZ_JBHLZP010000264.1:0-11470 GCF_042429965.1 Actinoallomurus acaciae | reverse complement strand
CGCGCGGGCCTCGAGGCGCTGGCCGAGTCACGCCTGTCCGTCAACCGCGCCCTGGTCGCCCGGGTGGCGGTCGGCCGTCCCGGGGAGGACCGTGAGCTGGCGCGCGTCGCCGCGGAGGGCTGGGACCTGCTGTGCGAGCTCGACCGTACGCACGGCAGAGCCGTCCGGGAGGTCCTCGCCCACCCGTACGTCCAGGCGTGGGCGACCCGGTGCCTGCGCCCTGCTCCCTCGTCAAGGGCCGACCTCGACCGCGCTCACCTGGCGGGGCTCGCGGCCGCGGTGGCACTGCGTGCGGAGACGGCGGTGGAGCTGGCGCTGCCGGTCCGCGACGGCCTCCTGCACCTGCCGACTCTCGGCGCGCTGAGGACCGGCGACGCCGGCACGGCCGTGCGGGTACGGATCACTCCCGACGGGATCGCCGCCGAACACGGCGGCGTCTGGCAGCCCACGCGACGGATCGTCGCCGGCGGCCTCGCGCTCGTGCTGGAGGACCTCGACCCCTTCCGCGGCGGCGGTCACCGGCCGGTCACCGGCCGGCTCTCGTCCGCCGGCTGGCGGTCGTGGCGGTCGGTCCTCGACGCGGGAGCGCGCGACCTGAAGACGCGGCTCCCCTCGTACGCCGACGTGCTGGGGCGGGCGGCGGGCTCGATCGTCCCGCTGGCCGGAGAGCCGGGCGGCATGAGCCTGCCCGACGCGTACGGCGCGGTCGCGGCCGGGCTCCCTCCAGGCCCCGACGAGCTCGCCGAGGTGCTCCTCGGGGAGTTCCAGAGCACCAAGCTCAACGGGATCACCGATCTGCACGACCTGTACGACCCCGGCAGGCCGCTCCGGCCCGCCGGCGGCGACGGTCCACGGCCGGTGGCCGACGTCCTGCGGGGCGCCTATCGATCCCTCGCGCTGGGCGAGCTCTGGCGCTCGCGTCGTGACCTCGAACGTTTCCGGCACCACCGCACCGTGGTCGAGCGGGGACTGGACGCGCTGCTGGAACCCGGGGTCCTGACCGGAGACGGCCGGATCTTCGCCGAGGGCATGGTGACGACCCGCGACCGCTGGGCCCGTACGGACTGATTACCCGAAAAATTGCGTCTGGCGACGAGCTGCCGATCTCGCACGTCGGGTCATACGATAGTCCGAATAACGGTGTGGTTGGAGGGGTGCGCGAGGTGGCGAGCAGCGCAGACCCCGTGTTCTTCCTGAGCTACGCGCATTCCCCCAATGGCCGGCCGGTCGCGAAATTCTTCCGGGACCTTTCCGAGATGCTCGCCGAGCTCGTCGATCTTAAGGCCGGTGCCGAACCCGGCTTTATGGACACATCCATATCGGGCGGCGGCCGTTGGACCGGCGAACTGCTGAGCGCGGTGGGCACTTGTAAGGTCTTCGTGGCGTTGTTGTCCATGCCTTATCTGACCAGCGAATGGTGCGGCATGGAGTGGTACGCCTTCGCCCAGCGTGTGATCCAGGCGCGGGTGGGCGGTTCGGAGCACCAGACGGCGATCGTCCCGGTCATCTGGGCTCCGCTGCCGGCCGGGGTCGAGACGCCGGACGCGGTCAGCGCCATCCAGCGGTTCGCGCCGGAGGGTCTCCCGGACCCGGAGATCGCCAAGCTCTACCAGGAAGAAGGGGTGCTCGGCCTCACCAAGGTGGCCAAGGACGCCTATGAGCCGGTCGTCTGGCGGCTGGCGCAGCGTGTGGCCGACATCGCCCACAGCCATGTGGTCGAGCCCCGTGTCCTCCAGCACACCGATCTACGTGACATCTTCCGGGAGGCGCCGTGACGCGAAGCGAGAACCCGGAGCCGCGAGGCCGGTACTTCCTGCTGAGCTACGCGCATTCGCCGCCGCTGGCCAGCCAGCGTCCGGGCGACCTGGACCGGTGGGTCACACGGTTCTTCGGCGATCTCGACCAGGCCGTGAGCCGGCACCGTACGGAGGGCTCCGGTCTGGGCGGCGGCTTCTTCGACCAGCGCATCCCCCTGGGATCGGACTGGCGGGCCGCTCTCGCCGGAGCGCTGGAGACCGCCGAGGTCCTCGTCCCGCTCTACTCACCCGCGTACTTCTCGCGGCTACAGAGCGGCCGTGAATGGGAGAGCTTCCGCCGGCGGATGCTGCGCGCGGGCGTCGAGGACCCGATGAGCCGTTTCGTGCCGGTCCTGTGGACACCGGTCCTCGGCGAACAGCATCGAGAGTGGGCACGTGACGTCCCGCTCTTCGAGGCGGCGTCGCCGGCCTACCCGGACAACGGGCTCCAGGCACTCCTGCGTCTCAAGGTGTACGAGGACGCGTACCGGATCGTGGTCGACCGCCTGGCCCGGCGCATCGTCGCCGTCGCCGAGAACGACCCGGTCGGTCCCTCGCCGGCGGACGACGTCGACCGGCTCGACAGCCCGTTCCAGCCGGAGGCCGCCGCCGCGCGTTTCGCCGTGACCGTCGCGGCGCCGACCACGGAGACCCTCCCGCCGGGCCGGGACCCCGAGGCGTACGGCAGCGGAAGCCCGCAGTGGCGGCCCTTCCCGGAAGGTCACGAACTCCCGCTCGCCGCCTACGCAACGCTCGTGGCGGAACGGCTCGACTTCGCCGTGGTCGTCACCGGCGTCGAGAAACTCGGGGACGACCAACATGACAAACCGGGAATCGTGCTCATCGATCCGTGGTTCGTCGCGACGGACGGCGGCGCCGAGACCCTGCGGGCGTACCTGGAGTCGCTGCCGCTCTGGGTGTTGCCGGTGGTCGTCGTGGATCGAGAACGCCATGATCCGCGAATCACCGCACTCGCGCGGGAGACCGCGGATATCGTGACGGACGCGAGCGCGCCGCGCGCCGAGACGGCCCGCCGCGCGGCCCGCGGAATCGAGTCGTTCCAGGAGTTCGTCGCGCTCGTGCCTTTCCTGATCGTCGAAGCGGAGCGCCAGTATCTGCGCAAGGGCCCGATGCAGGGGTCCGCCACGGACACGCCGGAAGCCCGCCCCCGGTTGAGCCGCGACCCCAGAGCCGTTCCCGGGAGGGAAGCCGATGACTGACGGCCAGATCGTGACGTTCTACTCGTACAAGGGTGGGACCGGGCGCACCATGGCGCTCGCGAACGTCGCCTGGATCCTCGCCGCCAACGGACGGCGTGTGCTCGTGGCCGACTGGGACCTCGAATCGCCGGGTCTGCACCGCTTCTACGCGCCTTTCCTGCCCACTGACGTCAGCGATGAGCCGGGCGTCATCGACATGGTCCGCGCCTATGAGTGGGCGGCCATGCGCAACGGCGATGGCGCGGCGGCCGACCTGGCCGTCTCGAGCGCACAGGTGCAGCAGTACGCCTTCTCCCTGAACTGGGAGTTCCCGAACGGCGGCGGCCTGGACTTCCTGTCGGCCGGTCGGCAGAACACCGACTACGCCGCCACGCTGAGCGGCCTCGACTGGGAGAACTTCTACGACCGTCTGCGCGGCGGGGCGTTCTTCGACGCGCTCCGCGCGGACATGAAGAAGCGCTACGACTACGTGCTGATCGACAGCCGTACGGGCCTGAGCGACGTGGCCGACATCTGCACGGTCCACCTGCCCGACATCCTGGTCGACTGCTTCACGCTGAGCACCCAGGGGATCGAGGGCGCGGCCCGGATCGCCCGGGACATCTCACTGACCTACGCGAGCCGCGGCATCCGGATCCTCCCGGTGCCGATGCGCGTCGACCTGGCGGAGAAGGAACGCGCGGAGGCCGGGCACGTCTTCGCGAGGCAGCGGTTCGCCGGGCTGCCGGCCGGGATCTCGGGGGCGCAGCGGCTGCGCTACTGGGCCGAGGTGCAGGTGCCGTACCAGCCCTTCTACGCGTACGAGGAGACGCTCGCGGTGTTCGGCGACCTGCCGGGCCCGCCCACCACACTGCTGGCGTCCTTCGAACGCCTCACCGGCCACATCACCGATGGGCGGATCGCCTCACTGCCGGTCATGGACGAGGCGCGGCGGCTGGAGGTCAAGGCCCGCTTCGCCCGGCGCCCGCCCCAGGAGACCCCGCCCGTGGTCATCCAGTACGCCCCCGAGGACCAGATCTGGGCCGACTGGATCCGCAAGGTCCTGGAGGCCGCCGGCGCCCCGGTGCTCGATGAGGGGAAGGCCGCGCAGCTGCGCGGGCGCAACGAGCCCGTTCCGCGCCTGCTGAGGTTGATCTCGAGCCAGGAGAACGGCAGCCGGACGCACGAGGGACTGAGCGACCTGCCGTACCACGCCGTCTACGTCGCCGACATGCGGCCGCTGTCGCGTTTCTCCGACGCCGTCTCGCGGACGTTCCTCGCCGGGCTCGGCGAACGCGAGGCGATCGAGCGGCTGTTCGACCTGCTGGGCATGGTCGGCGAGCCGGAGGCGGAGGGCGTCCGCTACCCCGGCGCGGACCCGCTGATCTACCGCGCGCCGGCGCGGAACGCCCGGTTCACCGGCCGCGAGGAGGACCTGGCCACGCTTCGCGGCAAGCTGCGCGAGACGGGGACGACCGTGGTGCTGCCCCTGGCGCTCCAGGGGCTCGGCGGTGTCGGCAAGACCCAGGTGGCCCTGGAGTACGTGCACCGCTTCAAGAGCGACTACGACCTCGTCTGGTGGATCGACTGCGAGGAGCCCGCCTTCGTCGACACGTCGCTGACGGAGCTCGGCCAGCAGATCGAGAAGCAGTACGGCCCGATCGCCCCCGCCGGCGCGAATGTCAGCGAGATGGCGCGACTGGTGCTCGACGCGCTCAACAACAGCCGTCCGGTGGACCGCTGGCTGCTCGTCTTCGACAACGCCGAGGAGATCCCCGCGCTGGAGGTGTTCGTGCCCACCGGCCGGGGTCACACGCTCATCACCTCCCGCAACCTCGCGTGGAACCAGCGGGCCAACGCCCTGCCGGTGGACGTCTTCGCCCGGGAGGAGAGCATCGCGCACCTGTGCGAGCGCGCGCCCTCGATCACCCGCGAGGAGGCCGACCAGGTGGCCGAACGGCTCGGCGACCTCCCGCTGGCCGTCGCGACCGCGGCCGCCTGGCTCGCGGAGACGGGCACGCGTGTGCGCGACTACCTGGCCGAGCTCGAACGACGCGAGGTGGACACCCTCTCGATCAGCCGGCCGGACGACTACTCCGCGCCCGTCGCCCGCGCCTGGGACCTGTCCCTGGAACGGCTCAGGGCGCAGTCGCCGGCTGCGGCGCGGCTGTTCGAGCTGTGCTCGATCCTCGCACCGGTCATTCACCTGGACCTGCTCTACAGCCCCGCCATGGCGGCCATCCTCGAACCCTACGACCCGGCTCTGGCCGAGCCCATGGTCATCGGGCGCGTCATCCAGGAGATCAGCCGGCTGGCGCTGCTCAGGCTCGACGCCAGCGCGGGGCAGGTCAACATCCATCGCCTGGTCCAGGCGGTCGTGCAGAGCCGGATGTCGCCCGAAGAGCTCGCCGAGACGCGGCGCGACATCCACCGCGTCCTGTCCGCGGTGCGCCCCCGCCGCGACGTGGACGACCCGGACACCTGGGAGCGCTACGGCATCATCTGGCCCCATCTGACCTTCTCCAAGGCCGTCGACTCACCGGAGGAGGCGGTCCGTGGACTCTTCATCGACCGCGTGCGCTACCTGTGGCAACGAGGCGACCTCGAACGCGGCCGTGACCTCGCCCGGTCCACCGAGAGCACCTGGCAGGAGATGCTGGCCGCCGAGACCGACCCGTCGGCGGTGACCCGTCTGCGCACCCAGATCCTGCACCTGCAGTTCAACCTGTCCAACATCCTGCGCGACCTGGCGCAGTTCGAGGAGTCGCGGCAGCTCGACGAGAAGGTGCTCGCCGGGCAGCAGGAGCTCCTCGGCCCGGAGCACCCGCACACGCTGATGACGGCCGGCAGCCTATCCGGCAGCCTTCGAGCGCTCGGGCGTTACCGCCGCGCGCTCGACATGGACCGCCAGACGTACGCGGCGTGGAGCCGGCTGTACGGCGAGGACAACCCGCGTACCCTCTCGGCGGCCAACAACCTCGCGGTCTCCTACCGCGTCAACGGGCGCTTCACCGAGTCGTTCCAGCTCGACGAGGACACCTACATTCGCCGCCGGCACACCCTCGACCCCCACCACCCGCTCACCCTGCACTCGTCGATTCAGGTCGCCCGTGACCTGATCGAGGCCGGCCGCTACCAGGAGGCCGCGTCGCGGGTCGAGTCCGTGTGGGAGTCCTGCCGCGGGGCGCTCGGGGCCGAGCACCGGACGACGCTGAACGCCGAGGTGCTGCTCGGCGTGGCGCTGCGCGGCACCGGGCGGCCGCAGGAGGCCAGGAAGCACTTCGTCCAGGCGCTCGACGGCCTGGACCGGCGGTTCGGCAGCGACAGCAGCGACGCGCTCTCGGCCCGGTTGAGCCACTCCGCCAACATGCTCGCGCTGGAAGAGCTCGACGCGGGGGAGGCCGAGACGCGTGCGGTTCGGGCGGTCTACCAGGAGCGGCTCGGTGACACCCACCCCCACACCCTGGCCTGCCAGGTCAACCTCGCCAGCGCGCTGCGGCTGAAGGACGAGATGGACGAGGCGCTCGAGACGGTACGGCCGGCCAACGTCAATCTGGAGAGGTACCTCGGCGAACTGCACCCGTACACGCTCGCCGCCACGATGGTGCTCGCGGTGCTGCTGGCCGACATGGGGCAGCACGACCAGGCCAAGGAGTATGAGGAGCTCGTCGTCCAGCGGATGACGACCACGCTCGGCGCTCAGCACCCCGACACGCTGCGCTGCCGCGCGAACCTCCTGCTCACCCGCCACGAGCTCGGCGACGCGGACGCGGCGCGAGAACGCGAGGCCGTCATCGCCCGTCTCGCCACGCTGCTCGACGAGGGCCACCCGCACATCGACACGCTGCGGGCCGGTCGGCGGCTGGTCAGGGCCGTGGACCCGCAGCCGTTCTGACGCCGCCTACCACGCGGCGGTGCGGGAGAGCGCGAGCGGTCTCATGCCGTGTTCGCCCGTGACGATCCAGGAGAGGATGCGCGGCAGGACCTCGACGGCGCTGAAGTGCGAGGCGCCCTCCTCGACGAGCGCCTCGGCATTGGGGATCCGGTCGGCCAGCCAGCGGGTGTGGCCGACCGGGGAGAACCGGTCGTCGGCGCCGTGCCAGAGCAGAGTGGGCACGCTGATGTCGGAGAGGTTGAAGCCCCACGGCCGGCGGAACGCCAGCACGTCGTCGATCCAGCCGTCGGCGCTCCGCCGGAGCCCTTCGAAGTAGGTCTGGGTGAGCAGGCGCCGGATCGCGACGTCGTCGACGATCCTGCGGTCCGGTCCGGCCAGCTCGGGAAGCAGGAACTTGAGCAGCTGTTCGGGATCGTCCCGGATCAGCTCGGCCCGCCTGGCGAGTTTGTCCTCGATGTCGTCGAGGTCCTCGTCGGCGCGGCTGTACTCCTCGACGTTCGACCCGGTCATCCCGTCGTACCAGTCGAGCCCTTCGGCGTTGGAGGGAGCGAGGCTCACCAGGGCGGCGACCCGATCGATGCGATCCTCCAGCAGCGCCGCGCAGGCGAGGGCGTGGGAGCCGCCGCCGGAACGGCCCACGACGGAGAACCGTTCGATGCCGAGATGGTCGGCGATCGCTTTCAGATCAATGGCGGCGTCGGCGACGGTGCGGCCGAAATGTCGCGAAGAGTCGCCATAGCCGGGCCGATCGTAACTAATCAATCGGACACCGAGTCGATAAAGCACGATTCCACGCGGTCTCGGCCCGTTGCGACTGCCCGGGGTGCCATGAATGAGGAATACGGGCGTGCCCTCGGGGGTGCCCCAGCTCTCGACGGCCAGTAGTCGCCCGTCGGGAGCCTGCACCTTCAGCACCTGCGCCTCCTAGTGTCCCTAACACGGGCCTTGACAGTCGCGCCCAGCGCGATACCTACCCCGAGGCTGGAGTGACGGCACTCAGACTGGTAGTCAAGCGTAACGCGGAAGAGCGTCGCCGTAACCACGCAAGTGGCTCCTGTGTTCAGGTAATTAGATGTCAACAGACGGTACGGAGCCAGGCTCGCCGGAGTCAGGTCTCTGATCACGTTCGGACAACATTTACCCACCGGATCGGGTATGGCCGGTCCTCGTCCCAACGGTCGTTTTGCCGAACCGGCAAAGAGGTTTGTCGTCTGGAGCGGCGGCGGCGCACCATCGTCGGCATGACGGAACAGACATTCGAAGTGATCGTCGTCGGTGGTGGAGCGGCCGGCCTGAGCGGGGCGCTGGCCCTGGCACGGGCGCGGCGCAGGGTCCTGGTCATCGACGCGGGGAGTCCGCGCAACGCGCCCGCGGCCCAGGTGCACGCGTACCTGGGACGTGAAGGAATGCCGCCGGAGGTCCTCCTGGCCGACGGCCGGCGGGAGGTCGAGGGGTACGGCGGCGAGATCCGGCCGGGTGAGGTCGTGTCGGCCGAGCGCCGTGACGCCGGCGGCTTCCGCGTCGCCCTCGCGGACGGCTCCGCCGTGACGGCCGACCGCCTGCTCGTCACGACGGGCCTGGTCGACGACCTGCCCGACGTGCCCGGCCTGGCCGAACGCTGGGGCCGCGACGTGCTCCACTGCCCGTACTGCCACGGCTGGGAGGTGCGCGACCGGGCGATCGGCGTCCTGGCCACCTCGGCGGTCGCGGTTCACCAGGCGCTGCTGTGGCGGCAGTGGAGCAAGAACCTGACCCTCTTCGCGAACGGCGTCGAGGGTCTCGCGCAGAACGAGGAACTGATCGCCCGCGACGTCACCGTGGTCGGCGGCCGCGTGACGGCGGTGAAGGTGGAGGACGACCGGCTCACCGGCGTACGGCTGGAGGACGGCGGGGAGGTCGCCTGCGACGCCCTCATCGTCCCGCCCTTCATGACCGCCCGGGCCGGTGTGCTCACCGGTCTCGGGCTGGAGCCGGCCGAGCAGGAGATGGGCGGCCACGTGATCGGCACCTACATCGCGGCGGACCCGTCCGGAGCGACGGCGGTCCCGGGAGTGTGGGTGGCCGGCAACGTGACCGGCCTGGCCGATCAGGTCATCGGCGCGGCGGCCGCGGGCGTACGCGCCGGCGCGGCGATCAACGCGGACCTGGTGGCGGAGGAGACGCGCCGGGCGGTCGAGGCCCGCCGGGAGGGACGGCGATGACCGCGGAAGAGTGGGACACCCGGTACCGGGAGAGCGAGCGGCTCTGGAGCGGGAGACCGAACGACGTGCTGGTCCGGGAGATCTCCGACCTCTCGCCGGGACGGGCGCTGGACCTGGGCTGCGGCGAGGGCGGTGACGCGATCTGGCTGGCCCGGCGCGGATGGCACGTGACGGCCGTCGACATCTCCCGCGTCGCCCTCGAACGTGCGGCCCGGCACGCGGCCGAGGCGGGCGTCGCCGGACGGATCGACCTCCAGCGGCACGACCTCGCGACGTCCTTCCCGGCCGGGGAGTTCGACCTGGTCTCCGCGCACTTCCTGCACTCCCCCGGCGACATGCCACGGGAGGAGATCCTGCGGACCGCGGCCTCGGCCGTCGTACGCGGCGGGGTGCTGCTCATCGTCGGCCACGGGGGTCTTCCGCCGTGGGACCACGATCACGCCCACGTGCGGCTGCCGACTCCGCAGGAGGTCCTGGCGGACCTGCACCTCCCGGAAGGGCAGTGGGAGGTGCAGGTCTGCGCGGAACACGAGCGGACCCAGTCCGGACCCGACGGAAGGCCGGCAACCCGTACCGACAACGCGCTCAGGGTCCGGCGCCTGACCGGAGAGGAGGTCAGCCGGTGACGGGGAGGTCGCTCGGCACCGGGGTGGGTGCCGGCGCCTGACCGGGCGGGGTGCTCTGCGTCGGGGTCGGCGCGGGCTGGTGCGGCGGCGTGGCCTGAGCGGCGGCGCAGGTGGCGGAGGAGATGTCGATCGTCTGGGCCTGGCCGGTGGCGAGCCCCAGCTTCACCTCCACCGCTGTGACGGTCAGGCTGCCGTCCGCATTGTGGGTCTGCTTGTTGAGCACCACCGAGACCGACCCGACGCCCTGGACCGGCACCGTGATCGCGCTGTTCGGCGCCGCGGCCGCGGCGAGACGGTGGCCGGCGATTGAGGCCTTGACCAGGTGCGACGAGCCCTTGCCGGCGACGCACTTGGACGTGATCAGGTGGGCCGACAGCGCGGCCTTGACCACCTTGAGGTCGACCACACTCGCGCGCGAGGACGCCCCGGCGGCGGAGGTGTGCAGAACCTTGAGCTTCACCAGCGGGTTCGGCGGCAGCTCGGCGAGGCTCTTGTTCTGTGCCCCGCTCGAAGAGGTGACCGCCGGGACCTGCGGGATGTTGACCAGGCCGGTCGCGGACACGCCGAAGGCCGAGGCGGTGCCGGTGGCCGGGCTGGCGGAGGCCGTCGCCGCGAGAGCGGCCGGGACGGCGATCGCTCCGGCGATCGCGACGCTTGCGGTCAGGGTCATCAAGCGCACAGTTGTCTCCTCGGGAATGAATGAAGGTATGGGTCAAGCTCTGCGTCTGTCCTTTACGCACCAGGGGGCACTTCGGTTGCACGAATTTCCGAAGTTTCTAGCGAGCTTTTTCCCGTACCGGTCACATGGCGCATCCGGCGACAATTCGGGCGGCCTCTGTCGGGTGGGCCCGGCGTCGCGGGCGGTTCCTCAAAGGTCGCGCAAGATGTCGTGGAGGAGACTCGGGGTGGCGTCGGGCGGCGCGGCCTGGGTGGCGAGACGGTTGAGGATGTCGCGGTAGTGGTCGAGATCCTCGCGGCGGTCGGGATAGAGCGCGCTCGTCAGCTGCTCGAGGTAGACCACGTCCGGGAGATGGTGCTCGGGCATGCGAAGGAGGGTGACCGGGCCGCCGGCGGCGGCGTGGCCGGCCGACTGGAGGGGCATCAGCTGGATCGTGACGTGTGCGGGCCCGCACATGTCGATCAGGTGCCGCAGTTGGGTGACCATGACCGCCCGTCCGCCGATCGGGCGGCGCAGGGCGGCCTCGTCGATCACCGTCCACAGGTGCGGCGGGTGCGGGCGGCGCAGGATCTCCTGGCGTCGCATGCGGAGTTCGAGGCGGCGTTCCACCTCTGCCGTGTGGCCCAGCTCGATCACCGCGCGGGCGTAGTCGGGGGTCTGCAGCAGGCCCGGGACGAACTGCACCTCGTACATGCGGATGACGCTCGCGGCCTGTTCGAGGCCCAGGTACGGCTCGAACCATGACGGGGTCACGTCGGCGTACTCGTGCCACCAGCCGGGCATGTTCGCCTGCCGCGCCAGGTCCAGCAGCGTCGCGCGTTCGGCCTCGTCGGTCACCCCGTACAGGGCGCAGAGATCGACTATGTCGCGCGGCTTGAAACCGGTGCGGCCCAGCTCCAGGCGGCTGATCTTCGACTGGGACGCGCGGATCGCCTCGCCCGCCCGCTCGCGGCTGATGCCCCGCGACTCGCGCAGGCGGCGCAGGTGCGCGCCCAGGACCATCCGGGTCGCCGTCGGCCCGGCCGGTCTGTCGGCCTCGTCGGGCGGGGCGCCGCCCTCGTCATGGACCGTGGT
>NZ_JBHLZP010000263.1:0-11475 GCF_042429965.1 Actinoallomurus acaciae | reverse complement strand
GGCGAGGGACCCGCTCTTGCCCGCGGCGGCGATCAGCGCGACGGCCGGCACGGTACGGGCGGCGACGACCCGGTGGGTGAGCGCGGGCGCGCCGCAGACGTCCATGACGGCCAGGCTCAGGCCGGGCGGCAGGTCCGCCGGGAGCTCGGCGGCGATCGAGCGGGCGAACAGGATCGCGTGGCCCTCGGCCGGGACCTGTTCGCCGCGGCCGTCCCAGCGGCGCAGGTCGTCCTCGACGTGCAGCGGTGTGAGGGTCAGCGAGACCAGGGTGGCGATCCGCATGCCGGGTTCCAGGCCCAGCGGGGACTTCGGGCCGGCCTCGTCCACGACGCCGATGAGCATGCCGCCCGACCCGGTGACCGGATTGTGCATCTTGCCGCGGCTCCGGATGATCTCCAGGACCTCGGCGCGGATGGCGTCCGGATCACCGTCGTGGGCGGTGTGCAGCTGCCGGTAGGAGGCCGCGTCCAGGTTCAGGCGTTCGAGGCGGACGCGGACCTCGTCCTCGGCGATCCGCGGATCGGGATCGAGACGGCGGGCCGCCTGCGGCAGTACGCCGGGCGGCTCCAGGACCCGGTGCAGGCCGACCGGAGAGCTGTTCATCCCTCACCTCAGGTAGCGTGTAGTGGAATATCTGCTGGGGGAACCTAGTTTAGAGAAAGAATTTCCCGTATGGTCCCGCAGACAGTGAACATCATCCGCGATCTCCGCGACAGACTTGGGGTGAAGCTCGTGACCGCTCTCGCCGAAGACACGGTGGTGTCCCTCGATGGCCGCCTCCAGCCGTACACGTATCAGCGCCATGAGCTGATCGAGCCCGACTGGCGTCGCTTCCCCGGCTGGCGCGAGGTGACCACGGCGGAGTGGGAGTCCGCGCAGTGGCAGCGGGCGCACTGCGTCAAGAACGTCCGCCAGCTGCGCACGTTGATGGGCGACCTGCTGAGCGATGAGTTCTACGCCGACCTGGAGCGCGACCAGCGCGAGCGCGCCACCATGTCGATGCTGCTGCCGCCGCAGATGCTCAACACGATGAACGTGGACAGCACCGAGGCGTTCTACGCCGACCCGGTACGGCGCTACATGCTCCCGGTGTTCAGCGACCGCCGCACCGACTGGCCCTCGCACCCGTTCGCCAGCCGCGACTCCCTGCACGAGGCCGAGATGTGGGCGGTGGAGGGCCTGACCCACCGCTACCCCACCAAGGTCCTGGCCGAGCTGCTGCCGACCTGCCCCCAGTACTGCGGCCACTGCACCCGCATGGACCTCGTCGGCAACTCCACGCCGCAGATCGACAAGCACAAGTTCGCCCTCAAGCAGCCCGACCGGCTGGATGAGATGCTGGCCTACCTGAGCCGCACCCCGCAGGTCCGTGACGTGGTCGTCTCCGGCGGCGACGTCGCGAACATGCCGTGGGCGCGCCTGGAGACCTTCGTCGACCGGCTGCTGGACATCGACAACATCCGCGACATCCGCCTGGCCACCAAGGCCCTGATGGGCGTGCCCCAGCACTGGCTGCAGGACGACGTGCGCGCCGGGGTGGAGCGTCTGGCCACCAAGGCCCGGCGGCGCGGCGCCCAGCTCGCCATCCACACGCACGTCAACGCGGCCCAGTCGATGACGCCGCTGGTCGCCAAGGCGGCCCAGGCCATGCTCGAGGCCGGCGTCCGCGACGTACGCAACCAGGGCGTGCTGCTGCGCGGCGTCAACACCAGCGTCGAGCAGCTGCTGGACCTGTGCTTCGCGCTGCAGGACAACGGCGTGCTGCCCTACTACTTCTACCTGTGCGACATGATCCCCTTCAGCGAGCACTGGCGGCTCTCCCTCGCCGAGGCCCAGCGCCTGCAGCACGGGATCATGGGGTACCTGCCCGGCTTCGCCACCCCGCGCATCGTGTGCGACGTGCCCTACGTCGGCAAGCGCTGGGTGCACCAGGTCGCCGACTACGACATCGAGCGCGGCATCTCGTACTGGACGAAGAACTACCGCACCGCGCTGGAGGCCGACGACCCCGAGGCCCTGGAGCGCCGGTACGAGTACTACGACCCGATCCACACGCTCCCCGAGAGCGGCCGGTCCTGGTGGGAGGACCACGCGCGCGAGGCCCAGGGCCGCGACACCGACCTGGCCGCGGCCAGCCGCGCCGCCTCCGAGGCCATCCGGGACGCCGCCGAGTAGCTCCCGTCAGGACACGGCGAACCCGTCGCAGCCGATGTAGTTAGGCGTCTCCGTTCGGGCGGACCACGCCCGTTCCGAGGTCGTAGGACCCGGTCCTTCGGCCGGGAGAGGTCGCGCGGGTGGTGCGGGGTCGCCCAGCCGTCGGCCTTCGGCGCCGCCGATCACCCCGGGCAGGGTTCGGCGGGAGCGGACGGTGGGGGCGGGGCGGGTGAACACGCCGGTCGCCCGGTCGTGGCCGGGCGGGACGAGGCCGTCGGCAGGTCGGGCGGCGGGGTCACGGTCGGATCGAGCAGCCGCCGGTACACCGAGTCGTCGGGTGATCGCGCCCGGGACTCCGCACAGCACCGGCACCTGCCCTGCGGCGGGGCCCTAATCGGCGCATCGTGCGATGAGCCCGGCCAGGTCGATGGACTCGTGGACGCTGCGGTAGATCACCCCGCGTGAGTCTCCCGCGCCGAACGCCAGACGGCCGGTGGCCGCGAACGCGAGCGTTCCGGCCAGCGCGAACACGTCGACGGCCGGGCTCATCCGCTGCCGGCGGATCACCTCCGGCGCGGGGTGGCCGCCGCACCGGTGTGCGCGATCGCCGTCTGGTCATCGCCACGGGCGAGATGCCGAAGTCGATCAGACGCGGGCCGTCCGGGGCCAGGATGACGTTGTGCGGCTTGAGGTCGCGATGCCGCACACCGCGCGCGTGGACGTCGACGAGCGTCTCGCCGAACGCGGCCATCAGCCGCAGGCACGTCGCGGCGGGCAGTAGCCCGTGCCGGGCCACGGCCTGGGCGGTGTGTCATGGGTGGAAGGTGGCCGCTCCCTCGTTGCGGGCCGCCCGCAGCGGCCGGATGACGGCGTCCTCGTCGGCCTTCTCCCACAGCCGGGTGCCGTGGCGCATCGTCTCGATCAGGTGCCCGGACCAGCACCTTGATCACCGGCTCGTCGCGCGGTGGGGCCTCGTCGGCGGGCGGCGCGCTCGGCCACGCGGCCTGCCCGGCCTCCTCGCTGACCCGGAAGCACCTTCGCGGGCCGGGCCCTTCGGCCGGGAGAGGTCGCGCGGGTGGTGCGGGGTCGCCCAGCCGTCGGCCTTCAGTACGACCGGCCGGGTCGTGACGACCCCGGTGATCCGGTTGCCGCGCAGCTCGGCCGAGGGGCGCATCTCGGCCGCGCCGTTCGAGCCGCTGGACCGTATGGGCCTGGCCGACGCTGAGCGGTCAGACCGTCGCGGTCCGCACCTCGAACTCCTGACGCGGGCGCGGTCCGTGCTCGCGCTGGGCAGCGGCCATCGGCACGTGCCCGGGGCGGAACGCCGGGTGGGCAGGTGCCTCAGCCGCCCGCCGGTTCCCCGCCGGGTAGCAGTGCGCCGTCGACGCGGCGGGGGATGCCCGGGTCCGCGTCGCGCAGTTCGGGCGGCAGTACCGCCTCCGGGGCGTTCTGCCAGGTGACCGGGCGCAGGAACCGTCGGATCGCGGTGGTGCCGACCGAGGTGTGCAGCGGGTTCGTCGTGGCCGGGAACGGGCCGCCGTGGTGCATGGCGTGACTGACCGCGACGCCGGTCGGGAAGCCGTTCCACACGAGTCGGCCCGCCCGCTCCCGCAGTATCGTGGCGAGCCGCGCGGGCAGGTCCGTCTCCGCGTCGCCGGTGTGGACCGTCGCGGTCAGGTTGCCCGGCAGGCCCGACAGGATCTCCAGCAGCGCCTCCGGCCCGTCGTAGGTCACGAGCACGCCGGCCGGGCCGAAGCACTCCTCCAGCAGGGGGCCGGCGAAGTCCTGCGCGCGCACCGTGAACAGCGTCGGCGCCAGCGGTCCGTCGCCGGCGGCCAGGACCTCCACGCCCCGCTGCCCGCTCAGCCGGTCGACGCCGTCGCGGAAGGCCTCGGCGATCCCGGCGTTCAGCAGCACGGTCCCGCCCAGGTCTCGTACGCGGCGGGCCGTCTCGGCGCGGAACCGCTCCCCCGCCTCACCGGCCGGGACGAACGCCAGCCCCGGCTTGGTGCAGAACTGCCCGGCGCCGAGCGTGAACGAGGCGACGTACCCCTCGGCGATCTCGGCGGCGCGCCCGGCGGCGTCCGCGGGGGTGAGCACCAGCGGGTTGAGGCTGCCCATCTCGGCGTAGAACGGGATCGGGTCGGGCCGGGAGTTCGCCACGTCGAACAGGGCGCGCCCGCCGCGGTAGGAGCCGGTGAAGCCGACCGCGCGGATCGCCGGATGCCCCGTCAGGTCCGTGCCGGCCCGTGCGCCGTGGAGGAGCCCGAGCGTGCCCTCCGGCGCCCGCGTCTCCCGTACGGCCTCGCCCAGCAGGTCGAAGCACAGCTGGGAGGTGGCCGGGTGGGAGGGGTGCGCCTTGGCCACGACCGGGCAGCCCGCGGCGATGGCCGAGGCCGTGTCGCCGCCCGGCACCGAGAAGGCCAGCGGGAAGTTGCTCGCGCCGAACACCCCGACCGGGCCGAGCGGGACCAGCATGCGGCGCAGGTCCGGCCGGGGGCCCATCGGGGTCGGCCCGGCGTGGTCGATGGTCGCCTCGACGTAGGAGCCCTCGTGCAGGACGTCGGCGAACAGGCGCAGCTGGAAGCAGGTGCGGGTGAGCTCGCCGTTCAGGCGCTGCTCCCCGAGCGCGGCCTCGCGGTCGGCGTCCTCCACGACCCGCGCCCGCGCCGCCTCCAGGGCCCCGGCCATCGCCCGCAGCAGCCCGGCCCGGCCGTACCGGCCCATCGCCTCCAGATCGGGGAACGCCTCCGCCGCCCGCTCGCACGCGGCGGCGGTCTCCCCGGTCGTGCTCTCCTGCGCGACGGTGCTCACGACCTCACCGGTCCGCGCGTCGACGCTCGCTACCGCGGTCACCCGCGATCACTCTCCTTCCGGGACGGCCGACGACTCGCCTACGAGCGTGCCACTACGACGGGCCGCGGGTGCGCGCGGCCCGGTACTCGGCCACGACCAGGTCCGTCAGCTCCCGCAGCGAGGTCTCCCCGGCGGGCTTGTCGAAGGTGATCTGGCCGTGCTGGAGCAGGTTGACCCGGTCGCAGACCTCCAGGACCTGCGCGTAGTTGTGCGCGATGATGATCACTGAGACCTCGCCGCGCTCCTTCAGCCCGCGGACCAGGTCCAGGATCAGCGCGCCCTCCTTGGCGCCCATCGCGGCGAGGGGCTCGTCCAGCAGCAGGATCTTCGCCTCGGAGTAGACCGAGCGCGCCACCGCGATCGCCTGCCGCTGCCCGCCGGACAGCTTGGCCACCTCCACGTCGACCGAGGGGATGTTCACCCCCATGTCCTCCAGGTGCCGGCGGGCGAGCCGGCGCATGGCCCGGTTGTTCAGCAGCGGCCAGCGCACGTGCTCGCGGCCGAGGAACATGTTGTGGTAGACGCTCAGCTCGTTGATCAGCGCGAGGTCCTGGTAGACGGTGTCGATGCCGAGGGAACGCGCGTGCTCGACGGACTTGAGCGTCACCTCCCGCCCGCCGAGGAGGATCCGCCCGGAGTCGGGCTGGTGGAACCCGCACAGGATCTTCATCAGCGTCGACTTGCCCGCGCCGTTGTCGCCGATCAGCCCGAGCACCTCGCCCTGTTCCAGGCGCAGGTCGATGTCGGTGAGGGCGGTCACCGCGCCGAAGCTCTTGGCCACGTGCTCGGCCCGCAGCACCTCGCTCATGACCTGCCCGCCCTTCGCAGCCTCGTCAGATGGACGTTGAGGATCATCGAGACGAGGATCGCCACGCCCAGGATGATGTTGAACGGGTTGGCGCTGATGCCGATGAGGTTGAAGCCGTTCTGCAGTTCGGCCAGCACGAGCGCGCCGAGCAGGGCACCGATCACCGTGCCGGAGCCGCCGGCCAGGGCGGTGCCGCCGATGACCGCGGCCGACACGGCGGTGAACATCGCGCCGGTGCCGCCGGAACTGGGGTCGATCGTGGACGTGCGGAACGCCTCCAGGATGCCGGCGAACGCCGCCAGCCCGCCCGTCACCATGAAGTTGCCGACCTTGATCCGGGTCACCTTGATGCCCGCCTCGCTCGCGCCGAGCAGGTTGCCGCCGACCGCCACCGTGTGGAGCCCCCACCGGGTGCGGATCAGCACGAGGTGGAAGAACGCCACGATCACCAGGCACCAGATCAGCTCGGACCAGTCCGCGTGCCCGAACCAGCCCGCCAGTCCCTGCGCGGCCGGCGGGATCTCCGCCGGATAGGCGTGGGAGGTGGTGAGCGTGATGCCCTGCACCAGGAACATCGTCCCCAGCGTCGTCACGAACGAGGGCACCCGCAACAGCACCGTCACCGCCCCGTTGAGCAGGCCGATCGCGGCGCCCGCCAGTAGCGCCACCACGATCGCGATGATCGGGTACATGCCGTAGTAGTCGACCATGTAGTGCATCAGGAACGGCGACAGTGTGAACACCATCCCGGCCGACAGGTCGATCTCGCCGCTGACCAGCAGCAGCACCTCACCGACCGCGACGATCGCGTACGGCGCGGTGCCCTGGGAGATGTTCACCAGGTTGTCGTGGCTCAAGAACGCCGAGCGGGCCGACTGGAAGTAGATCAGCAGCGCGACCGCGACGACGAGGATCGTCGCCTCGCGGCGCCGCAGGAACGCGTCGGCGGCGCGGCCCAGCGGCCGCGGCGTACGCGGCGCCGGCGTCTCCTTCCCGGGCGCCTCCGCCTCGCTCACCGGGCCGCCCATCACTTGTGCACGATGGGGCCGGTGTGGTTCAGCAGCTGCTGCCGGGTGCTGGAGCCCTCGAACCGGGTCTTGGTCCCCAGGTAGGGCTGGACGTTGTCCTTGGTGACGAACAGCAGCCCGGTGTTGGTCTCCGACGGCGCCGCCAGCCCGCCCGACAGCTTGTACAGCCACAGGTACAGTACCGGGAGGAAGCCCTGCAGGTACGGCTGCTGGTCGATGGTGAAGTCCAGGTTCCCCGCGCTGACCGCCTGCAGCGTCGCGGGGTTGAGGTCGAAGCCGCCCGCGGCCACGCCCTTGCTCTTGAGCCCGTACTTGGCCACGACCTTGCCGACGCCCTCGGTGGAGCCGGCGTCGACGGCGAACATGCCCTTGAGGTTCTTGTGCCCCTGGGCGTACGCGTCGATGGTGGACAGCTCCTTGGGCAGCTCCGCGCCGGTGGCCACCGAGGTGAAGTTGATCGGCTTGCCGGAGGCCTTGATGGCGTCCTTGGCCCCGTCGATGCGCGGCTGGATGTTCAGCGACCCGGGGGTGGCGATGAACCCGACCGCGTCACCGCCCTGCATGATCGAGGCGATGCGCTGGCCGAGCTGGTAGCCGGAGGTGTACAGGTCCTGGCCGATGTAGGCGAGCCGGTTCGAGCCGGGGTCGCCCTTGGCCCCGTCGGCGTTGTAGGAGACCACCGGGATGCCCGCGTTCAGCGCCTTGTCGACCGGCGCGCGGAACGCCGTCTTGTCCACGACCGCCACCGCGATGCCGTCGGCCTTGGCGGAGATGGCCGAGTTCAGCGCGTTGACCATCTGCGGCACGACCGAGTCCTGCGATCCGGTCCACTGGAACTCACAGTTCAACAGCGCGCAGGCGTCCTGCGCGCCGTACTGGGTCGGGGTGAAGAACGGGTTGGTCGTCACGTGGTTGACGAAGACGAACTTCCACTTCGGCGTCGAGGGGAACGGCCCCACGCCGCCCTTGGCCGCCGTGCCGCTGTCCTTCTTGTTGCTGGAAGAGCACGCGGCGAGCAGCGCCGACGCCGCCGCGGCGGCACTGACCATGCCCGCTCCGCTGAGGAGCCGCCGTCGCGTCGCGCCCTCCAGACCGAGCGTGTCGACGGCCTCTTCGACCTTGGGGTGGACCTGGGTCATCACGAACCTCCGGGATCAGGGGCGGTGGGCCGAGCACGCGCGGCGCCGACCTCGGGACGCGCATCACCCGCCCGCCCCCGATCCGGGCGGTTGTTCGATATCTCGGACAACGTTCGAAATATCTTGCCGTGACCGTAGAATCCGGTGCATACCCTGTCAAGGATCGGCGGACAGAAGCCGCGAGGACGTGCTCTCCACCGCATCGGGCCGGTAGCGGCGGAGCATCGCCACCCCGATCGCCGCGCGGCGGACCCGCTCCTGCGCGGTCGCCACGGCCACCGGCTCCAGGTGGCGGCCGGAGGGGTAGATCCCCGGAGCGTTGCGGACGGTGAACTTCAGGTGGACCGGCGCGGCGACCCGTACGATCTCGGGCACCTCGTAGTAGCGGACCGTCCCGCCGAAGTCGTCGGCACCCTCGACGTACAGGTCCAGCGGCACATCGACGGCCGCGCGGATCGCGGCGACCTGCGCGAGCGTCAGGTCGACCGGCAGGTTGACGGTGGTGACGCCGAGGTCCTCCAGCAGCCGCGCGGTGGCGGGGTTGGCGGCCGGCAGCGACACCGACGACTTCAAGATCAGGTCGGGGGGCAGGTCGCCGGTGCTCTTCATCCGGCCGAGCACCCACAGCTGGCCCACGTCGGCGACCAGGACGCTGCGCAGCCCGAGCCCGACCGCGCGGACGACGTCCTCGATGCCGTACACGAGCTGGTCGGCGCCGCGCAGCGAACCGGACGCGACGGCGCCGGAAGAGGCGGTCACCTGCACGCCGACGTCCCACGACGCCCGCGGCCCGACGAACAGGCAGATCTCGATGTCGTGCTCGGCGCCGAGGGCGATCATCTCGCGGATCTCCGCGTCGGTCTGGAGCATGATGCCGCTGCCCTGGCTGATCCGGTGCACCCGCACACCGTGTTCGCGGGCGGCCTCGACGACGGCGCGGAGGGCCCGCGGCCCCTCCACCGAGGGGATCTCCACCCGGTACTGCCCGCCGTCGGGAAAACGCCGGTCCGACTCCGGCGGCGCACCGGGATCGCGCTCGGGCAGCCCCAGCAGGGACAGGTACCGCCGGGTGGCGCCCATCGGGTCACCCGGCGAGGTGACCGCGTTCCCGGCTCCCTCGCTTCGCTCAGTCACGACGCCTCCCTGTTCGATATTTCGGACGGGATCTGGGTTCCTGTCGGCATCTGGACGGTAAGTGCGTGTTCTGCCAGCGTCAACGGCCGTTCCGCCGGGAGGACGCCATGCGCCGGGGCGTCACGTGCCGTTGACACGGCCGTCGAGCGACGCCTAGCCTGCGGCCGAGATTTCGGACAGCGTTCGGCGGGGTGATCGATGATGGGACGTACGGTGCCGGCGGTCACCCGTGCGCTCGACATCCTCGAGCTGTTCCTCGACCGCCCCAGCCTGTCCGCTCCGGAGATCACCGAGAGTCTCGGGCTGCCCCGTACGACCGTCCACGAACTGGTCACCACGCTCACCGAACGCGCCTACCTCATCCCGGTCCCCGGGCAGCCGACCCGCTACCGGCTGGGCATGCGGCTGTTCCAGCTCGGCAGCGTCTTCGCCGAGCAGCTCGACCTCGCCCATGAGGCGCGGGAGGTCGCCCGGCGGGTCGCGGCCGACTGCGACGAGACGGTGCACGTCGCCGTGCTCGACGGCGCGGACGTCGTCTACATCGCCAAGGTCGACAGCACCCATCCGGTAAGGATGGTCTCGGCGGTGGGGCGGCGCCTGCCGGCGCACTGCACCGGCGTGGGCAAGATGCTGCTGTCGGGCCTGTCGGCCGACGCCCTGGACGCACGCGTGCCGCGCGACCGCGACCTGCCCGGCATGACGCCGCACAGCATCACCTCCCCCGCACGGCTGCGCGCCCGCCTGGAGCGGATCCGCGAGGCCGGGCTGTCCTACGACGAGTGCGAGTCCAACGAGGCGGTCTACTGCGTCGCCGCCCCCATCTACGACCACACCGGCGACATGGTCGCCGCGATGAGCGTCTCGACACCGAGCCTGCGCTGGAACGACGAACGCCGCGAGGAGTGGAGCGGGCTGATCCGCCGCGGCGCCGCGGAGCTGTCCCAGCGACTCGGGTACCGGCCGCCCGCGCCCTGATCCCGCCCCGGCCAGCGAGGAGGCCCGCGTGCGCATCACCCGCCTGTCCACCCATGTCGTCGGCACCCCCTGGCGCAACCTCACCCACGTCCTCGTGCACACCGACGAGGGCCTGACCGGGGTCGGAGAGGCCCGCATGCTCGGGCACACCGACGCGCTGCTGGGCTACCTCGCCGAGGCCGAACGCAACCACATCGCCGGTTCGGACCCCTTCGACATCGAGGACCTGGTCCGGCGGATGAAGTACGGCGACTACGGACGCGCCGGAGAGATCGTCATGTCCGGCATCGCCTGCGTCGAGACGGCCTGCTGGGACATCGTCGGCAAGACCCTCGGCCAGCCCGTGTGGCGGCTGCTCGGCGGGAAGGTCCGGGACCGGATCAAGGCCTACGCCAACGGCTGGTACACCGTCGAGCGCACCCCCGAGGCCTTCCACGCCGCGGCGGTGAAGGTGGTCGAACGCGGCTACCGTGCGCTGAAGCTGGACCCCTTCGGCAACGGGCACTTCGAGCTGGACCGCGCCGAGACGCTGCGTTCGGTCTCGCTCGTCGAGGCGGTGCGCGACGCGATCGGGCCGGAGGCGGACCTGCTCGTGGAGATGCACGGGCGCTTCAACCCCGCGACCGCCATCCGCCTCGCCGGCCTGCTGCGCCCCTACGACCCCGGCTGGATCGAGGAGCCGTGCCCGCCGGAGAACCCGCGGGCTCTGGCCAAGGTCGCCGCCCACACCGACCTGCCGATCGCCACCGGCGAGCGGATCCACGACCGGATCGAGTTCCGCGAGCTGTTCGACCTGCAGGCCGTCGACGTCATCCAGCCCGACATCTCCCACATCGGCGGCATCGCCGAGACCCGCAAGCTCGCCGCGACGGCCGAGACGCACTACGTGCTCGTCGCCCCGCACAACGTCGGTGGCCCGGTGCTCACCGCCGCCAACCTCCACCTGGCCGCCTGCACACCGAACTTCTCCATCCAGGAGCACTTCAACGACTTCGCCGACGCCGCGATCAAACAGGTCGCGCCGGGGCTGCCCGAGGTCGTCGACGGATACTTCGCCCTGCCCCAGGAGCCCGGCCTCGGTGTGACGCTCGACGTGGAGGCGTGCGAGCGGTTCCCCCGGCAACGCGCGAAGTTCGACCTGTTCGCCGAGGACTGGCACCTGCGCGACCCCGAACGCACCGGACCGCGCGGCGCGACGGCCGGTCCATGAGCGAAAGGACCGAGAACACACGCCCCGGGATCGGCCCTTCGCCGAGGGAGGGCCGGTGACCCGCTCGCTCGTGGTCGAGGCGCCGGGCACGTACGGCCTGGTCGGCGGCGACCCGCCCGAGCCGGGCCCGGGCGAGGTCGCCGTGCGGGTGGCCGCCGCCGGCATCTGCGG
>NZ_JBHLZP010000262.1:0-13599 GCF_042429965.1 Actinoallomurus acaciae | reverse complement strand
CCTGGCCGTCCTGTCCACCCGCGGCCGCGCCCGCGTCCCGCGCATGGACGCGCCCGTACGGCTGGTCAGCGACCGGAACCAGGAGAAGCCGCCATTCGTCCGCGAGGACGTCGCGGGGCGGCTGTGGCAGGTGAGCGGGAGCGGGTTCTGGCAGGTCCACCCGGGCGCCGCGCAGACACTGGCCGACGCGGTCCTGGACACCCTGGAGCCCCGCCGCGGCGAGATCGCGATCGACCTGTACTGCGGCGCGGGCCTGTTCGCCGGCGTCCTGGGCGAGCACGTCGGCTCCGACGGCCTCGTCGTGGGCATCGAGTCGGACGCCCAGTCGGTCCGCGACGCCCGCTTCAACCTGCGGGACATGCCGCACGTCTCGGTGGAGCGGGGCGAGGTGGAGAGCGTCCTGGACGAGATCGGCTTCGGCCGCGGCAAGACCCGGCTGAACCGCGCCGACCTGATCGTCTTGGACCCGCCCCGCACGGGCGCGGGCCCGGACGTGGTCAAGCGGGTCGCGGAGCTGGCGGGCCGCCGCATCGCGTACGTCTCGTGCGACCCGGCGACCCTGGCCCGCGACCTGGCCCTGTTCGGCGAACAGGGCTGGACGCTGTCCGCCCTGCGCGCCTTCGACGCCTTCCCGATGACCCAGCACGTGGAACTCGTGGCGACGCTGGTCAGGGGCTAGAGCTCTTTCTCGCGCACGTTCCGTGGACGCCTGTCGGTATTGACATCATCCCCGCACGGATGCCGGAGGAGCCGACGAACGCGTGCGCGCTCGTGGCGTACGGCCGGGTGAGCGCGACGCCGATCTGTGGAGGGTCCGGCGGGTCGGCGTATGAAGGTCTTTCCCGTCCGGAGAGACCAAGATCAGCAGGGCCCTAGATCGGCTCGGGACCGGCCTCACCGCGCTCGTGACGGGACGAGAGAAGCGCCATCTCGTCATCGGAGAGGCGCAGTGCACCCGCGGCCACGTTCTGGGCGAGGTGGTCCGGATCGCCGGTCCCCGGAATGACCAGCACGTGCGCCCCCTGCTGGAGCGTCCAGGCCAGCCGTACCTGCGCGGCCGTCGCGCCGTGCGCCCGCGCGACCGAGAGGACCTGGGCGCTGTCACCGGCCTCGCGTCCTTCACCGGCGATGGTGAAGAAGGGCACGAACGCCACGTCCCGCTCGCCGCAGGCCCGCAGCACGGCCCCGGCCTCGGGCGGTGCGCCGATACCGTAGGGGTTCTGGACGCAGACCACCGGCGCGATGGACCGCGCCTCGGCGAGGTGCTCAAGGGTGGCGTTGGAGACGCCCAGGTGCCGGATGAGGCCGGCGTCGCGGAGCCCGGCCAGCACCCCGAAGTGCTCGGCGATCGAGCCCGCCTGCCGGCTCCGGGGGATGCGCAGGTTCACCAGGTCGAGGTGGTCCCGGCCGAGCTGCCGCAGGTTCTCCTCGACCTGGCCGCGCAACTGCCCGGGTGTGGCCCACCACCACTCGCCGGAGGGATCCCGGCCCGGCCAGACCTTGGTGGCGACCACCAGGTCCTCGGGGTACGGCGCCAAGGCCCGGTTGATCAGCTCGTTGGCCGAACGGAGCGAGGAGAAGTAGAACGCGGCCGTGTCGATGTGATCGACGCCCAACTCGACCGCACGCCGGAGCACACTGATCGACCGTTCGCGGTCACCCGGCGCGCCGGAGCCGAAGACGGCACTGCCGGTGAGACGCATCGCGCCCAAGCCGATGCGGTTGACGGTCAGGTCACCGAGCTTCCAGGTACCCGCCGAACCGCCGGTGTGCAAGTTCATGATCAGCAACCCCTCTCCCACCGGCCGCTCGCTTCTGTGGGCGGAGCGGTCCCGGGCACGAAAAAAGCCTCCCCGGTGGATCGGGAAGGCCTGAGTGATGACGAGGATCATAGCGAACCCCGAGACCACGGCTGGTGAGGACCTGACGGCGCCCGGTGCCTTGGCTGCCGCACACCGCAACCCGCACAGCACAGGCCATGCACCGCAACCCGCGTACCGCAACCCGCACACCGCAACCCGCACACCGCAGCCCACGCGCCGTAAACCCGCACACCGCCCGCCGTGTAGGGAGCGACACTCGACACGGCGCCCCGTGCGCGCTTGGAGGAGCCCGCGCCGTACGGGCGCGGGTGGACACACCGGTGGCGACCGATGAGTCGATCCGCCGGGCCGAGGACCCGTTGCGGGTGCGCCCGGCCCGCACACCACAGCTCACGTCGCAACCCGCACACCGCAACGGGCACAGCGCAGCCCACACAGCGCCCGCCGCGTTGGAGAGCGATGCTCCATATGACGCGGTCCGTACACCACAGGCCGCAAACCCGCAGCCCGCACAGCGCGAGCCGAGCAGGGCCCGACGTTCCACACGACGTGGCCGCACACCGCAACCGGCACAGCGCCCGCCGCGTACGGGCGACACTCCACACGACACTGGCCCGCACACCGCAGGCCGCACAGGGGACGACCCTCCATACGACGCGGCCCGCACACCACAGGCTCCACAGGGGCAAGGCCCCACACGACGTGGCCGCACACCGCAATCAGCACAGCGCCCGCCGCGTACGGGCGACACTCCACACGACACTGGCCCGCACACCGCAGGCCGCACAGGGGACGGCCCTCCATACGACGCGGCCCGCACACCACAACCCGTAACCCGCACGCCGCACACCCGGGCTGCACAGGGGCAACGCTCCACACGACGCGGCCCCCACACCACAACCCACAACCCGAGCCGCGCAGCGCCCGACGCCCAACACGACGCGACCCTTCGTGAGCGTGGCGAGTATCCGCTGCGGGCGGTCCTGCGGATCGGCCAGCCGCGCGTGGCGGCGCGCGGCCGCCTCCCCCGGTGCACTGTGCCCGGCCGGTATCCCCGGTGCTCTGTGCCCAGGCGGTATTGCGGTCACCCGGCGCGGTTCCGCCGGCAGGTGTCGGGCCGCATCGGCCGGCTCGGTGCTACCCGCGTCCGGTCTTGTGCTTGGTGATGACGCCGCAGGCGATGCGGGCGCCCGAGTCGCCGGTCTTCAGGGTCTCGGCGTCCGGGCCGGAGGGTGCGTAGCGCTTGGGGACGTTGGCCTGGTTGTCCGGTGCCGCGTGGATGATGATCGCCCCGCTGCCGTGGTCGAAGAGCTGAGCGAGCCGGAAGCGGTCGGTCGTCACCGTCGCGCTGCCCGTGCCGTCGCCGTTGACCAGCAGGGGTGGCAGGTCGCCCGAGTGTTCCGGGTGGGAGTGGGCGTCCAGGTCGAAGTGGGGGCCCGCGCTGAAGAACGGGCTGCCCGTCGCCGGGTCCTTCGACTTCGGGTCGCAGACGCCCTTCGCGTGGATGTGGAAACCGTGGTAGCCCGGTGGCAGGCCCTGCGACGTGACGGTGATCCTGGTCCTGTCGTCCTGCTCCTCGATACGGAGGGTGCCGACGTTCTTGCCGTCGACATCCTTGATGACGGCTTCGCCGCGCTGGTCGGCGGCGGTCATCCGCTCGGCCACCGCGGCGCCGAGTGCGGTCGCGCCCGCGCCCAGCGCGACGACCGCGAGCAGATGGTATTTGCCTGCCATGCGAAGGCCCCCGGGTCAGAAGTCCGGATCGAACATTCCGGACGGACTCCTACCCACGATTCGTCACGGACAGTCACCGGTCGTCACGCGGTCGGTGACGTCGGGCGCTCCAGAGGCGTACGGCCGCGGGTCAGCAGCCAGACCATCACGGCCAGGCCGGCGACCTGCAGCGGCCAGCCCATGACGACCTTCGCGGCTCCCAGCCACGCCACGTGGCCGGCCAGGTAGAGCGGGTACTGCACCGCGACGCGCACCAGGCACGGGATCAGCAGCAGCCAGGTGAGCCGGGAGCAGAGCCGGACGATCTCGCGGTCGCGGTGCCAGGCGGTCGGATCGCCCGTGACCGAGCCGATGATGAAGCCGACGAGCGGCCAGCGGACCACGATGGACAGGAACAGCACGGCGGCGTAGCCGGCGTTGTAGAGGATGCCCGGCAGGAACGCGTCCTGGGCCTTGCCCGACCGCAGCGCGAACAGGGCCGCGATCGCGATGCCGAAGATGCTGTTGAGCACGAACTGCACGGTGGACCGCTGCGCCAGGCGTACGAACAGCAGGACGACGGCGAGCCCCGCGCCGATGCCGAGGGAGAGCTTCAGCTCCTTGGTCACGATCCAGGAGACGGTGAAACCGATCGTCGGGATGGCCGCCTCGACGACGCCCCGGGCACCGCCGAGAGCCTTGGAGAGCTGGGCGCGGACGGCCTCTTCCACCGTGTCGTACGCGGCCTTCTCCGGCGCCGCCTCCTCGGAGGACACCGTCTCTTCGGACGTGGCCTGTGCGGACGCCGGGTCCGTGGACTCCGAGTCCCGCTCTTCGGACGTGGCCTGTGCGGACGCCGGGTCCGTGGACTCCGAGTCCCGCCGGGTCGGGTCGTTCACCTGACCTCCTCGCGGGGCACCCGCGTCATCGATCACGCGCTGCCCCGCAGCTCGTAACGCGGGTTGAACATGACCTTACGACCGTCCTGCACGCTGACGAGACCCTCGGCGCGTACGAGACGGCCCGGCTCGATGCCGGCGATGCGGCGGCGGCCGAGCCAGACGAGGTCGATCACGTCGGACCCGTCGTACAGCTCGGCCTCGAGCGCGGGGGCTCCACCCCTCGGACGCAGTGTCACAGTGCGTAGCGTACCTGCTACGCAGGCCCGCCGACGAGCGGCGCACGCCCTGATCGGGGTGGCGCCCTGGGACCCGCTGGTCTTCTGGAGTTCCTGGGCCTCGAGTTCGGCCTTGCTGGACGTCAGCCGGCGCAGGAACCCGCGCAGACCCCGTGACCCTGAGTCCTCGTCGCCCGTATCGGGCACGTCTTCCATGTTTGGCAAGACTAAGCCATCCTTCTCAGATTCAAAGCGGCGGAAATGGTGACATCACGCCGCACCTGACCGCACCCTTCGCCGCGCCGCGAACCCCGCGTCCTCCGGCCGCCGGGCGAGGGCCGCCCGGGCCGATCCGAGCTGCCAGGGCACGCTCGTGACCATGACGCCCGGACGGAAGAGCAGCCGTGCCTTCAGCCGGAACGCGCTCTGGTTGTGCAGCAGCTGCTCCCACCAGCGCCCGACGACGTACTCCGGGATGAACACGCACACCACGTCGCGCGGGCTCTTGGTCCGGACCCGCCCGACGTAGTCGAGCACCGGCCCGGTGATGTCCCGGTACGGGGAGTCGAGGATCTTCAGCGGCACCGGGAGGTCGCGTTCGCTCCACTCGCGCTCCAGCGTCGCCGCCTCCTCCTCGCTCGTCGCCACCGACAGCGCGGTCAGCGTGCTCGGCCGGGTCGCCCGCGCGAACGCCAGCGCCCGCAGTGTCGGCGTGTGCAGCTTGGAGACCAGCACGATCGCGTGGATCCGGCTGGGCAGCGGGACGCCCTCCTCCTCCATCGCGAGCTCGGCGGCCACCCGCCGGTAGTGCCGGTTGATCGCCTTCATCATCAAGAAGACCAGGGGCAACGTGACGACCACGATCCAGGCGCCGTGCAGGAACTTGGTGAGCAGCACGATCACCAGAACCAGGCCGGTGAGGACCGCGCCGACGAGGTTGATCGCCCGCGACCGGTGGATCGCGCGCCGCCGCGCCGCGTCGGCCGTACGGCGCAGCTCGTCGCCCCAGTGCTTGACCATCCCGCTCTGGCTCAGCGTGAACGACACGAACACGCCGATGATGTAGAGCTGGATGAGGCGGGTGGTGCTGGCGTCGAACGCCCAGACCAGCGCGCCGGCGAGCAGCGAGAGGATCACGATGCCGTTGCTGAAGACGAGCCGGTCGCCGCGCCGGGCGAACTGGCGCGGCAGGTACCCGTCGCCGCCGAGGATCGAGGCGAGGATCGGGAAGCCGTTGAACGCCGTGTTGGCCGCCAGCACCAGGATCGCGGCGGTGAACGCCTGGACCAGGAAGAACAGGAACGACCCGCCGCCGAACACCGCGCTGCCGAGCTGGGCGATCACCGTCTTCTGCTCGTAGCCGCGCGGTGCGCCGACGAGTTGCGCCGGGTCCTCGGCGATGTGCACGTGGGCGATGGAGGCGAGCGTGGTGATGCCGCCGAACATCGTCACCGCGAGCAGACCCATGATCGTCAACGTGCCGGCGGCGTTCCGGCTCTTGGGCGGCTTGAAGTTCGGCACGCCGTTGCTGACCGCCTCGACGCCGGTCAGCGCCGTGCAACCCTGGGCGAAGGCGCGCAGCGCCAGCAGCACCGCGGCGGCCCCGGCCGTCCCGTGCGAGGCGTGGACGGTCAGCGACGCCGACTCGGCGGCCGGCGCGTGCCCGAGCGCGGCCCGCAGGAGGCCGGCGCCCACCATGACGAACACGCTGGCCACGAAGCCGTACGTGGGGATCGCGAAGGCGCGGCCGGACTCCTTGACGCCGCGCAGGTTCATCACCGCGATCACCGCGATCAGGCCGAGCGAGATGCCCACCGCGTGCGGCCCCAGCGCCGGGATGGCCGAGACGACGTTGGCGACGCCCGCGGCGACCGAGACCGCGACGGTCATCACGTAGTCGATGAGCAGCGCGCTCGCCGCGATCAGCGAGGCGTTCTCGCCGAGGTTGGCCCGGCTGACCGCGTACGCCCCGCCGCCGCCCGGGTAGGCGTGGCACGTCTGGCGGTACGACGCCACCACCACGAGCAGCAGGAAGACGACACCGGCGCCCACCCACCAGGACAGGGTGAGCATGGCCAGCCCGCCGAGGCTGAGCGCGAGCAGGATCTCCTCCGTCGCGTACGCCACGGACGACAGGGGGTCGCTGCAGAAGACCGGCAGGGCCAGCTTCTTGGGCAGCAGCGTCTCCCCCATCTGCCCGGTCCGGAGCGGACGGCCGACGAGGACACGCTTGGGGGCCTGGAGGACGGCTTGCTTCACAATCGCCAGCAAATACGGCGAAGGGGCCCTGTTCGGGCATCGCTAACATCGCCTTAACGGCGCTCCCCGCGTTCTTAACGCATCCCTAACGCACGCGTTCTTAACGCCCGGCACTCATCGCTCGAAGCGGTACCCCATGCCCGGCTCGGTGATCAGATGCCGGGGACGCGAGGGGTCGGCCTCCAGCTTGCGGCGCAGCTGGGCGAGGTAGACCCGCAGGTACCCGGTCTCGTTCGCGTACGAGGGCCCCCACACCTCGCGGAGGAGCTGCTGCTGGCTCACCAGGCGGCCCGCGTTGCGGACCAGCACCTCCAGGACGTGCCACTCGGTCGGCGTCAGGCGTACGTCCGAACCGTCGCGGGTGGCCTTCTTGGCCGCCAGGTCGACGGTGAAGTCATCGGTGACGACCACGACGTTCTCCTCGGGCGGCTGCGACCGGCGCACGGCGGCGCGCAGCCGGGCCAGCAGTTCGTCCATGCCGAACGGCTTGGTCACGTAGTCGTCCGCGCCGACGTCGAGCGTCTCGACCTTCTCCTCCGAGGCGTGCCGTGCGGTCAGCACGATGATCGGCACGCTGCTCCAGCCGCGCAGGCCCTTGATCACCTCGGCGCCCTCCATGTCGGGCAGCCCGAGGTCCAGCACGATCACGTCGGGGTGCCGGCGCGCGGCCAGGTCCAGGGCGGTACGGCCGTCCGGCGCGGCGTCCACCTCGTAGCCGCGGGCACGCAGGTTGATGCGCAGGGCACGGACGATCTGCGGCTCATCGTCCACCACCAGCACACGGGTCACGGGCCCTCCTTCGTCGGGAAGGCGACCGGGCGTCCCCACTCATCGGCTCCCTCGCCAGGTGCGGTCACGGCGCCTCCTCCGTCGGCACCGCGACCAAGGTGCTGTGCCTCCTGGTCCCCTCGCCACGCTCGGTCACGGCGCCTCCTCCGGGTCACGCGCCTCCGCCGGCAGCGTGAAGATCATGGTCAGTCCGCCTCCGGGCGTGTCCTCGGCGTGCAGGTCCCCGCCGATCGCCTCGGCGAAACCGCGCGCCACGGCGAGGCCCAGGCCGATGCCGTCGCCGCGCGGGCGGTCGCCGAGCCGCTGGAACGGCTCGAACATCTGGCTCTTGGCCGTGTCCGGCACGCCCGGCCCGCGGTCGGTGACCCGCAGCTCCACCACGCCGCCGTGCTCGCTCGCCGAGACCCGCACCGGTTCGTCGCCCCCGTGCCGTACGGCGTTCTCCACGACGTTCGCCAGGGCCCGCTCCAGCAGGCCCGGGTCGGTCAGGACCGGCGGGAGGTCCTCCGGGACCTCGATCTTCACCTGGTCGCCCGGCACGTTGGCCAGCGAGGGGGCGAGGACCTCATCGATCGACATCGGGCGGGTGAGGGGGTTGACGGCCCCGGTCTGCAGGCGGCTCATGTCGAGCAGGTTGGCGACCAGGCGGTCGAGCCGGTCGGCCGACTCCTCGATCGTGGCGAGCAGTTCGGCCTCGTCGGCGGGGTCCCACTGGACCTCATCGGAGCGCAGGCTGCCGACACTGGCCTTGATCGAGGCGAGCGGCGTGCGCAGGTCGTGGGAGACCGCGGCGAGCAGGGCCGTACGGATCTTGTTCCCCTCGGCGAGGCTACGGACCTGGCGCGCCTGCTCGGCGAGCCGCTGCCGGTCCAGCGCCGCGGCGGCCTGGTAGGCGAAGGCGCTCAGCACCCGGCGGTCGGCGGCGGGCAGCACCCGGCCGCACAGCGCCAGGATCAGGGTGTCGCTGACCTGCACGCGGACGTCGGCGTCGTCCGGCCGCCCGCACGGATCGGCGCCGGCCGAGGCGATGCGTTCCCAGACGTCACCGGCCCGCTCCAGGAGGGACACCGAGGCCAGCCCGAACGTCTCGCGTACGCGTTCGAGCAGCTCGGGCAGGGCGTCCTCGCCCCGCAGCACGCTCGTCGCGAGCAGGCTCAGCGTGGTCGCCTCCGAGCGTGCCCGCGCGGCCTGCGAGCTGCGGCGGGCGGCGATGTCGACCACGGTGGCCACGGCGACCGCCACCGCCACGAAGACGAGCAGCGCGAAGACGTTCTCCAACTCGGCGACCGTCAGGGTGTGCAGCGGCGGTGTGAAGAACCAGTTGAGGAGCAGGAAGCCCGCCACGGCCGCCACGATCGCCGGCCACAGGCCGCCGACCAGGGCCACACCGACGGTCAGGGCGAGGAAGAACAGCAGTTCGGTGGGCAGTCCCAGCCGGGCCCCCGGGATGGACATGACCCCGGTGAGGACCGGCGGACCGCACACGGCCAGCAGCCAGCCCGTGGTCAGCCGCCGGTGCCCCAGTGAGCTGCGGGCGACCACCGCCAGGCCGCGGCCCTTGCCGGCGTAGTCGTGCGTGACGATGTGCACGTCGACGTCGCCGGACCGGCCCGCGACCGTCGTGCCGACGCCCGGGCCGGACAGGTACTGCTGCCACCGGCTCCGGCGGCTGGACCCGAGCACGATCTGGGTGGCGTTCACCCCCTGGGCGAACTCGATCAGCGCCCCCGGCACGTCGTCCCCGGTCACCTGGTGGTACGAGCCGCCCAGGCCCTCGACCAGGGCGCGCTGGCGCGCCAGGGCCTCGGGTGAGCCGTCGGCGAGCCTGGCCGGACGGCCGTTCAGCCGGGCGACGTGCACCGCGACCAGGTCGCCGTGGCCGGCGCGGGCGGCGATCCGCGCGGCGCGCCGGATGAGCGTGTCGCCCTCCGGCCCGCCGGTCAGCCCGACCACGACCCGCTCCCGCGCCTCCCAGGTCCGCGTGATGCCCTTCTCGTCTCGATAGCGCGCGAGGGCGTCGTCGACGCGGTCGGCGACCCACAGCAGGGCCAGTTCGCGCAGCGCGGTCAGGTTGCCGACGCGGAAGTAGTCCGCCAGTGCGGCGTCGACCCGCTCGGGCGGGTGGATGTCGCCGTGCGCGAGACGGCGGCGCAGCGACTCCGGCGACATGTCGACCAGCTCGATCTGGTCGGCCCGCCGGACGACCCCGTCGGGCACCGTCTCGCGCCGGCGTACCCCGGTGATCCGCTCGACCACGTCGGCCAGCGACTCCAGATGCTCGACGTTGACGGTCGAGACGACGTCGATGCCGGCGGCGAGGATCTCCTCGACGTCCTGCCAGCGCTTGTGGTTACGGGCGCCGGGCGCGTTGGTGTGCGCGATCTCGTCGACGAAGGCGACCTGCGGGGCCCGCGCGATCACCGCGTCGACGTCCATCTCGCCCTGCCGTGGCGGCACCGTCTCCAGGCCGTCCAGCAGCGCGGCGGTGCGGGGACGGCCGTGGGGGTCGGCGAAGCCGACGACCAGGTCGGTGCCGCGCTCGCGGCGCCGCGCCGCCTCGCCGAGCATCGCGTACGTCTTGCCGACGCCGGGCGCCGCGCCGAAGTAGATCTTTAGCCTGCCTCGCGGCATCCTCGCACTCACCCCCCACTACGCATTGTGTCCCGGCACGCGGACCGGTCCGTCATCGAGGCGGAAGCGCAGGCGGCAGACCACGGCGTCCGTGTCGCGGCGGAGGGCGTGGGCGAGCACGGCCCCACGCTGGTTCTGCAGGACCCGCTGCCAGATGTGAGCGGGCTCGACCTCGGGGATCAGGACGAAGACGTGCGGCTCGCCGACACCCCGCACGTACTCCACGATCGGGTCCACGAGCCGCCGGTGCCGGTCGTTCACCAGGGCGAGGCTGACGTCGGGCGCCCAGCGCTCCCATGCCCTGATGAACTCCGTGGTCTCCTCCGGCTCGTCCGGATGGACGACGCGCAGCGCGACGACCCGGTCGCCGAGGGACAGCGCGGTCGAGATCGCCTCCCGGGTCAGCCGGTTCACGCCGCCGACCGGCACGATCGCCAGGGACCTGCGGGGCCGGGGCCGCGCCGGCACCCGGTCCAGCTCCAGCCGCCGCCCGATCCGCCCGTACGCCCGGTTCACCAGCGACATCAGCCACACCAGCAGCGGTATGGTCACCACGATCAGCCAGCCGCCCTCGGGGAACTTCGTCACCGAGACGACGATCGCGGCGACGCCGGTCATGAGCGCGCCGAGGCCGTTCAGGGCCGCACGGGGGCGCCAGCCGGGCGGGCGCCCGGTCCACCAGTGCCGCACCATGCCGGCCTGGGAGAGGGTGAAGCCGACGAACACCCCGATGGCGAACAGCGGCACGAGAGTGTTCATGGCGCCGCCCGTGCCGACGAGCAGGAGGGCGGCGGTGGCGGTGAGGAAGAAGATGCCGTAGCGGTGCACCTGGCGTTCGGCCCGCAGCGCGAACAGGTGCGGCAGGTTGTTGTCCCGGGCGAGCAGATGCGTCAGGACGGGCATGCCCCCGAAGGAGGTGTTGGCGGCCAGCGCCAGCAGCACGACGGTGGCGCACTGGACGACGTAATAACCGATCCCGCGCCCGAGCGAGCCCTCGGTGACCTGCGAGAGCACGGTGACACCGTGCACCGGGCGGATGTGGAAGCGGTCGATCAGCGTGGCGATGCCGATCAGCATGACGCCGAGCAGCGCGCCGAGCGCGACCTCCGCCCGCTGGGCCCGCCGCACCCGGGGCCGCCGGAAGGAGGGCACCGCGTTGGCGATCGCCTCGACGCCGGTCAGCGCCGCGCACCCGTTCGCGAAGGCCCGCAGCAGCAGGAGCACGCCGACCGCCCGCAGATCCGGCGCCTGCGCGACCGGGTGCGCGATGACGACGGGCCGGTCGCGCAGCAGGCCGACGACGATGACGGCGAGGATGGACAGCACGAAGATCGCGGTCGGCACGATGAACATCCGGGCGCTGTGCGCGATGCCCCGCAGGTTGACGGCGGTGATCAGGGCGAGCACCCCGAGACAGAGCCAGACCGTGTACGGCAGCAGGGCCGGCATCGCCGAGGTGAGCGCGGCCACGCCCGCCGCGATCGACACCGCGACGTTGAGCACGTAGTCGACGACCAGCGACGCGCCGGCGACCAGGGCGGCACGACGGCCGAGGTAGGTCTTGGCCACCCCGTACGCGCCGCCGCCCTGCGGGAAGGCGGCGATCACCTGCCGGTACGACAGCGTGAGGACGCCGAGCAGGGCCGCGATGGCGAGCGTGACCGGGACCGTGTAGCCGAGGGCCGCTCCCCCGCCGGCGGCCAGCACGATCACGATGGCCTCCGGACCGTAGGCCACCGAGGCCATGGCGTCGAGGGAGAGCGCGGCGAGACCGCCCGGGACCGACAGGCGGTGCCGCTCCTCCGTCTCCCCGTCCGCCTCTCCACGCCCGGCGCTCCGCCGGGCGGACAGGATGCTCATGGCTGGAACCGGTAGCCCATGCCGGGCTCGGTCAGCAGGTGACGTGGCCGGCCCGGGTCCGTCTCCAGCTTGCGGCGGAGCTGGGCCATGTACTGGCGCAGGTAGTGCGACTGCCGCGTGTACGCGGGTCCCCAGACCTCGGCGAGGAGGCGCCGCTGGGTCACGAGGCGGCCGGGGTTGGCGAGCAGGATCTCCAGCACGCGCCACTGGGTCGGGGTGAGGTGCACCGGCGGGGTCACCCGTTTGTCCTCCAGGTCCACGACATGGTCGCCGATCTTGACCACCGGCGCCGGGCCGGGCCCGGGGGCGCGGCGGACGGCGGCGCGGCTGCGGGCGAGCAGCTCGCCGAGGCCGAAGGGCTTGGTGACGTAGTCGTCGGCGCCGGCGTCCAGCGCCGCGATCTTGTCCTCGGCGCGGGTACGGCCGGACAGCACGATGATCGGCACCTGGCTCCAGCCGCGCAGCCCGTGGATCACCTCGACGCCGTCGATGTCGGGCAGGCCGAGGTCCAGGACGACGACGTCCGGATGCCAGTCCACGGCCCGCCGGAGGGCCTCGTTGCCGTCGCACGCGACGCTGACCTCGTACCGGCGGGCCCGCAGGTTCAGGCCCAGCGTCCGCGCGGTGAGGGGCTCGTCGTCGACGACCAGGACGCGGGTCACCGTCCTCGCCTCTCTCGTACGGCGTCCAGATGGGACGTCAGGACCGGGTCGGCCAGGTCCGCCGTGTACGCGGGCAGCGAGACGATCATGGTCAGGCCGCCGCCCGGCGTGTCGTCGGGGTCGAGCGTGCCGCCCATGGCCTCCACGAGACCGCGCGACAGGGCCAGGCCCAGTCCGACGCCGGTGTCGTTGTCGTGGTCGCCGAGCCGCTGGAAGGGCAGGAAGACCCGGTCGCGGTCGGCCTCGGGGATGCCGGGCCCGCGGTCGATCACCCGCAGCTCGACCCGGTCGGCGAGCGCGCTGGCGGTGACGAGGACGGGCTGTTCGGCCGACCCGTACCGGATCGCGTTGGAGATCAGGTTCACCAGGACCCGTTCGAGCAGCGCCGGGTCGGCGAGCGCGTCGGGCAACCCGGCGGGGATCCGCACCCGTACGCCGTCGCCGGCCGGGCCGATATCGGCGACGGCGTGCGGCACGACCTCCTCGGCGGCGACCGGCTGGGCCGTGACGCCGAGCAGACCGGCCTGCAGCCGGCTCATGTCGAGCAGGTTGGCCACGAGCCGGGCGAGGCGTTCCAGCGACTCGTCCGCCGTGGCGAGCAGTTCGTCGCGCTCGCCCGCGGTCCAGGTCACGTCGCCGGTGCGCAGGCTCTCCACCGCGGCCTTGGCCGACGACAGCGGCGAGCGCAGGTCGTGGCTGACGGCGGCGAGCAGGGCCGAGCGCATCCGGTCGGCGACGGCGAGCG
>NZ_JBHLZP010000261.1:0-11530 GCF_042429965.1 Actinoallomurus acaciae | reverse complement strand
CCTCGGCGGACAGCCGGAGCGCGCGGGCCAGGGCGTCGAGGACCGCCGGTGAGGCGGTCGGCTGACGACCCTGCTCCAGGCGCGTGTAGTAGTCGGGGCTCACCCCGGCGAGCTGGGCGACCTCCTCGCGGCGCAGGCCCGGGACGCGGCGCCGCCCCTCGGACGGCAGCTCCACGTCGCCGGGGTCGAGGCGTGCGCGCCGCGCCCGGAGGAACGACCCGAGTTCCTCGTTTCGGCGGGCATTGGTCCCGTGTGCACCGGCCATTCGCCGAGAGTAGCACTGGCATACCTAGGTAATAGTTGGCCGGGCTTAATGGACGGGAACGCCGGGCGTCCATGATTTGCTTTTCCCGTTACTGATTCACGGCAGAGGAAATTGTGATGATGCTGGAAAGACGCTCGGTCGGTGATCGGGGACTCGTCGTGTCCGCGATCGGATTGGGCACGATGGGGATGACGGGGGCGTACGGTCCGGCCGATGAGGCCGAGTCGATCGCGACGATCAAGGAGGCGCTCGACCTCGGTGTGACCATGTTCGACACGGCCGACGTCTATGGCCCGTTCGCCAACGAGAGCCTGCTCGGGCGCGCTCTGGCGGGACGCCGGGACGACGCGGTCGTGGCGACCAAGTTCGGCGGCGCGGAGCTGGCCGACGACGGCACCGTGCTCGGCGGCGCGAACGGACGCCCGGAGTACGTACGGGCCAGTGTGGAGCGCTCCCTCCGTCACCTCGGCACCGACCGGATCGACCTGTACTACCAGCATCGCGTCGACCCGCGGGTGCCCGTCGAGGAGACGTTCGGGGCCCTCGGTGAGCTGGTCACCGCGGGCAAGATCCGTTATCTCGGCATCAGCGAGGCCCGGCCGGAGACGATCCGCCGGGCTCACGGCGCGGCCCCGCTGTCCGCGGTCGAGACCGAGTACTCGCTGTTCAGCAGGGACGTGGAGACGAACGGCGTGCTGGCCACCGTGCGCGAGTTGGGGATCGGGTTCGTGGCGTACGCGCCCCTCGGCCGGGGGTTCCTGACCGGTGCCGTCCGTTCGGAGGGCGTCCTCGCCGAGGCCGATCTGCGCCGTGGTTTCCCGCGCTTCGACGACGCGAACCTGCGGGCCAACCTCGCCCTGCTGGAGCGCGTCGAGAGAATCGCCGCCGAGCGGGGGACCGACAGCGGACGGCTCGCCCTCGGCTGGGCGCTCGGCCAGGGACGGGACGTCGTGGCCATCCCCGGCACACGCCGCCGCTCGCACCTGGCGGCCAACGTCGACGGCGGGGCGACGCCACTGGACGACGCCACGCTCCGGGCGCTTCGTGAGGCCGTCGCACCGGACGAGGTCGCGGGGACACGGACGTCACCGAGGGACGTCGGTATCGAACGATAGAGCGGGGGTTCTCATTCGGAGAATCTAGGGATTGCCACTAAATCTTTCATGGTCAAAGTGTCGTTCACGCGCTATGCGGCGACTAATCTCGTTCGCGGGATGCCTCGACGCGGCGCCGTGCCGCGACCGCCGAAATGGAACTAACGATCACACGATCATCGGGAGTCGGCCGCCTGGGGGATCGGCGAAATGGCGGCATGACGATTGAAGGTAGTGCTGATGAGCCTGACCTGGCAGGAAAAACCGATATTCCCGCGCGCTCGCGGGGGACGGGTCCACGCGTCCGGCTCCGTGCTCGAACGGGTGCTCTATGCCGAGCCGCTCCGGCGGCGGATGCAGGTGCGGGTGGGCGATCGGGTGATCGTGGACAGCGAGGACGTCGTCCTGCTGCACGAACCCGGCCGTTTCCCCGTGGCCTATTTCCGTCTGGGCGACACGATGCCGGACACGGTGAGACCGAGCGGCCGCGTGACCGAGAGCCGTGACCTCGGAACGACCCTGTGGTACGCCGTACGTGCGGGTGGGGAGTGGGCGGAGCGCGGCGCGTGGTGCCACACCGACCTGCCCGACCACGCCGAGGCGCTGCACGACCGCATCGCCTTCCGCTGGCGCGCGCTCGACACGCTGTACGAGTCGTGGCGCGCGATCGACGGCGCCTGACCGGGAGCCGGCATGTCGGTTGTCACGGCAACGGCCGTACGGCCGGACGCCGGAGGTCACCGGGCCGCGGCCGACCGTGGGCTGCGGATCCGGCTCCTCGGCCCCGTACGGCTGATCGGCCCGGACGGCGAACGCGCGACCGGTTCGGCCAAGCAGCGGCTCGTCCTCGCGGTCCTGGCCCTGCACGCGGGACGGGTCGTGTCGCGTCAGGCGCTGATCGACGCGGTGTGGGGAGAGGACATGCCCGACTCCGCGGAGGACAGCCTCTACACCTACGTCTCGCGGCTGCGGAAGGTGCTCGATCCGTACCGGAGCGGCCGGGTCCTCGTGACCGAGGGGCGTGGCTACCGGCTGGACCCGGCCGCGGTGGAGATCGACGTCGAGGAGTTCGCCCGCCTGGGCGACCTCGCACGCCGCCTCGGCGAGCGGGACGACCCGCACGGGGCCGCCGACGTGCTGGAACGCGCACTGTCGCTGTGGCACGGCGACCCTCTGGAGGACGTTCAGGGCGCCTTCGCGTCGGCCGAGCGCGACCGCCTCACCGAGCTGCGGCTTCGTGCCCTCGAACAGCGGGCCGCCGCCCTCGTCCGGTGCGGCCGGGCCACGGAGGTCGCCGCGGAGTTGCGGCCGCTGGTCGCCGAGCACCCGATGCGGGAGGAGCTCACCGCCCTGCTGATGCTCGCCCTGCACGAGCAGGGCAGGAGCGCCGAGGCGGTCGAGGTGTTCGACCGGGTCGAGACGGTCCTCGTCGAGCAGCAGGGTCTCACGCCGGGAGGCCGGCTGCGCGAACTCCGCGAGCGTTTCGCCGACACCGCCGATCATGGTGCGCTCGCGTGCCGGTCGGCGGCGCGGTCGGCCCTGCGCCGGCGTCTGACCGGGCTGCGATCCGGCCGCGGCGGCGTGGTCTGGATCGAGGGCGGTCCGGGCATCGGTAAGTCGGCACTGCTCAGCGCCGGCCTGGCGGGTGTGGAGGAGACCGGCTGCGTCGTGTTCCGCCTGACGGCCGAACCGGGCGTCGCGCTGACGGACCTGCTGCACGATGTGTGGCACGCCGCGACCGGAACGTCCGCGCCGCCTCCCACAGAGATCGTCGGCGGGCTCCGTGAGCTGTGCCGGCGCGGGCCGGTGCTCCTGTCCGTCGACGACATCCACCTCCTCGATCCGGGCGGCGTGCTCGCCTGGCGCCGGCTCGTCCGGCTCGCCGCGGACCAGCCGCTGTTGCTGGTCGCGGCGGGTCGTCCGGAGGAGAACCAGCCATGCCTGTGCCGGTCCGCCGAGACGGCCGAGGTCCTCCGCCTGGAACCGCTCGACATCGAAGGAGTGACCGAGTTCGTCACCGTCCGTACCGGCGCCACGCCCGGGGCGCGGCTGCTCGACGCCGTCGGGTGCGCGGGGGGAAACCCCGGACGGCTCGCCGGCGTCCTGACCGCGCTGGACTCCGCCTCGCTCCTCGTGGTCGCCGACGGACGGGTGGAGCTCGGGGCCGGCCCCCACGACCGCGTGCTGCGCGAGGTCGTCCAGCGATGGCTGGCCGCACTCTCGCCGCCCGGCCGCCGGCTCGTCCGCACCGCGGCGCTGCTCGGCTCCGAGTGTGACCTCGACGACCTCATCGCGGTGGCCGGACAGCCGCTGTCCGACCTGTCGTCCCTGCTCGGCGAGGCGGCCCAGCACGGATTTCTGCGTGAGAGCGGCCATCGCCTCGCCTTCCCGCACACGGTGCTCTGGGATGGAGTCGCGCAGACCTGGACGCCTTCGGAGAAGCCGCTCGAACATCGCGAGGCCGCCCGGGCGCTGGACCGCGCCGGGGCCCTGCCGGACCATGTCGCGGGACAGCTGCTCCTGGCCGCGTTGCCTCCGGACGACTGGACGATTCGTTGGCTGCTGGCGTACGTGAAGACCCTCGCGGCGGAGTCGCCGATGCTGGCCGTCGAGCTCCTCAACCGGTCCCTGGACTGGCCGGGGATGCGGACCGGAAGCCGCGTCGTGCTCACGACGCTGCTCGTCCGGCTCCTGTGGAGGCAGGGCCGCAGGCCGCTGAACGAGGCCGCCTTCGTGGAGCGGACCACCACCGATCCGGAGGTGCTGACCGAGATGCGGCTGGTGACCGCCCATCTTCACCACGACGCCGGAGAGACCGCCCTGGCCAGGGACGCGCTGCGGCGGTTGCTGGGCGCCCCGGGACTGCGGGCACGGTGGCGCGTCCGCGCCGAGTCCCTGCGTGCGCAGATCGATCTGGCCGAGGACGGCGACCTGAACTCCGCACGCGCCGAGCTCCGGCGGACGGACCGGGGGAACGACGCCTTCGCGGCGGCCCACACTCGGCACGCGTTGTGGCGTCTCCGTTCGCGGCGCGGCGACCACCGGGCGGCGCTGGCGCACGCTCAGGCCGGCATCGTCCGGGCCACGCACGAGCCGGAGGCCATCGAGCTCGAACTCGGCCTGTGGGGCGACAAGGTCTTCAGCCTTCAGCAGCTCGACCGGCTGGAGGAGGCGGGACGGGCACTCGCCACGGCACGGGCCCTGGCGACCGGCCGGGGGATCACCGGGGGAGCCGCACTGCCGGCGGCGGCGCACTGGTACTGGCTCGGTCGGTGGGACGACGCGATCGCCGAGCTGGAGTACACCCTGTACGACGGTTACCACTGCATGCGGAGCCCCGGTGTGTTCCAGCGCGCCCAGGGCCTCAGGGCCGTCATCGCGGGGCACCGTGACGACGCCGTCGGCCTGGAGACCATCCTCAAGAGGATGGACACCGGCGCGGCGGCATACGGGCCCGTCGACTATCCGATGGTCGGCAAGGCGATCGCCGCCGAACAGGCGGGGCGTCCGGCGGACGCGCTGGCGATCCTGGAGCCGCTCCTCTCACCGGAGACCACGGGCACGATGGCGCCGCACCAGTATCTGCCCCGGCTCGCGCGGCTGGCCCGCGACGTGGGCGATCGCCCGGCCCTGGCGCGCGCCGTCACGGTCTGCCGCGAGCGGTCGGCCTCCGAACGCGTCCCCGCACGGGCCCGGACGGCCCTGTGGTGGTGCACCGGCCTCGCGGCGTCCGACCCGGGACCCGTGCTGCGTGCGGCCGACCGGCTGGCGGGTGCGGGACGCCGGGTCGAGCACGCGATGGCGCTCGAAGACGCCTCCGTGCTGCTCGCGCGGGCCGGGGATCTCGCCGAGGCCGAACGCCACGGGCGGCGGGCCATGGGGCTGTACGCCGAGATCGGGGCACTGTGGGACCTCCGCCGCGCCGAGACGGCACTGGGAGGCTTCGGGATCGGACGGCCGGACGGCCGCCGCCCCTCGCCGGACCGGCTGAGCCGGACGGAGTACCGGGTGGCCGAGCTCGTCGCGGCGGGCTGGTCGAACCATGAGATCCGGCTGGCCCTCTCGCTGCCGCGCGACGCGGTGCAGGACCTCGTCCTCGGAGTCGTGGCGAAGACGGGCGCCGGTTCCCGTCTCGCCGTCACCCCGGACCTGGTGAAGAGATTCGTGAGTCATCGATGATGGTTCTTCGTACAAAAATGATCGGCCGATGGTTCCAGGCCGCCGGCAACGTTCGGGCGTATTTCATCCGAGCGCGCCGTATTCTGTCCGGAGGCGGCCATAATCATTGACATGACATCCGTGCGAGCACCATTCGAGGGGGAGACTCTCGGTGCATTGACGAATATCGTCGCCCGCCGGATTCTCCTGGCGGACAAAGTCGCGCAGGCGAAATTCGGCACCGGCGATCCCATCGACGATCCGGTACGTGAGAGAAGCCTGGTCGAGGCGGTCGCCCACCGGGCGAGGTTCGCGGGGATCGGGCCGGATGCCGGCGTGCGCTTCTTCCGGGCCCAGATCGAGGCGAACAAGATCGTGCAGCGGGGGCTGCACCGGCTCTGGGCGGACAACCCCGGACTGAGGCCGCACGACCGTCCCGACCTGGATGCGGACGTCCGGCCGAGACTCGACGAGATCACCGTCGAGATGCTGCACCAGTTGAAGCTGACCGAGGCGGCGCGCCGGACCGCCGCTCCGTGCAGTGTGGAGACGCTGGAGGCGGGACTGCCCGCCGACCTGCGCGTCCGGTTGGACGCGTTGCACCGGGAGGCACTCGCGGTCGCGCTGCGGCCGATCTGCTGCCCCGGACACGAGCCGGACGCCCCGGGCGCGTAAGCGCATCCCCCGACGCCGGTGGGGCCGTATCGGTCCCTGCGGTCCCACCGGCCCGGGGCGTCCTCAACCGGTGACGAACGCGACGACCTCGCGGACGAACGTGTCCTGCTCGCTCTCCAGGTGACCGAAGTGGCCGCTGTGATCCAGGGCCAGCATCCGGGCCGCCGGGATCCTCGCGACGAGTTCCTCGGACCAGGGGCGGGGGCAGACGAAATCGCAGGCGCCCGACACCACGAGAGTAGGCGTGCCGATCCGGTCGATCAGGCCGCGGCCGTCCCACTCGCCGTTCTCCCGCGCGGGGTCGTAGGTGACCTCCAGCGTGATGGGGCCCCGGTCGGCGACGGTCCGGCGGAAGTCGGCGAAGCAGGCGGGGAGGATCGCCCGCAGGAACTCCCGGTGTGACCGCCGATCGGTGATCGTCGCGGTGCGGCTCACCATGGCCGCGTCCCAGGCCCGCGCGGCCTCGGCGGCCTCCGGCCGGTCCGGCCAGCGCGCGGCGAACGCGTCCATCTGCCGTGTGGCCTCCTCGAACAGCGCGGGGCCGTACAGCGGCGCGGTGCTGTAGGCGACGAGCCCGCCGAGCAGGCCCGGGTTTCGCAGCGCGACCTCGAGTCCCACGAAGCCGCCGTGGGAATGGCCGATGAAGAAGGGCCGGTCGACGTCGAGGTGCTTGAGCACGCCCTCGGAGAACCGCGCGTAGGCCGGCACGCTGTAGTCCCCGCCCGGGGCGAAGTCGCTCTGCCCGGTGCCGACCGGGTCGAGGTAGACCATCGTCATGTGGCGTTCGAGCAGCGGCATCCGCAGGTAGCCGGAGTCGATGCCCGGGCCGCCGGAGTGTACGAGGCAGACGGGGCCGTTGCCGGCGACCTCGTAGGCCTGGCAGACGCCGTCGACCTCGATGACGTGCTGCCCGGTCGTGAGGGCGGCCTGGCTCCGGTGAGTTCTGTGGGGCATGTGAATTACTCCCTGCCTTCTCAATCGGAGGCATCATAATCACGGGCGGAATGGTCTCGGAGCGACACTTTCCCGTATGTGATCGTGAGATCCTTCGCCAGGATCGAATGGGCGCATGTCTCGGCACTTTTGGTCAGTCGGAGGGCGATGGGATTTTGGCCTCCGGCTGGAAGAATCAGTGTCCGGAGTGCGGTTAGCGTGAATCAGGACAAAAGCGATCGACTGAACGGAGCGATGAATGTACGAGGGCCGGTCATGGCAGGCGACGGAATTCGGCGAGCCGGAGGACGTCATGTCAGTGGTCGAGACCCGTTGGTCCGCACCGGCCGACGGGCAGATCCTCGTCCGGGTACGGGCGGTCGGCGCCGGTTTCGCCGACGTTCTCCAGGTGCGCGGGCAGTACCCGGGGGTGACCCCGCCGGTGACCCCGGGACTGGAGGTCGCCGGAGAGGTCGCCGAGGCGGCGCCGGGGACCGGGTACGCGCCCGGTGACATGGTGATGGGCGTCACTCCGGCGGCCGTCGGCGAGACCTACGGCGGCTATGCGGACTACACCTACCTCCGGGCCGGCAAGGTGCGGCGGATCCCCTCGACGTTCTCCGCCGAGGAGGCGGCCGGGTTCATGATCCCGTTCCGGACGGCGCACCAGGCGCTGGCCGAGCGGATCAGCACCGAGCCCGGTGAGACCCTGGCCGTCCTCGGCGCGGGCGGTGGCGTGGGGAGCGCCGCCATCCAACTCGGCAAGGCCCTCGGCCTCACGGTCATCGCCGTGGCGGCGACCGACGAGAAGCTGAAGTTCTGCATGGCCCACGGGGCCGACCACGGCGTCAACCACCGTGAGCAGGACGTGGCGGCCGAGCTCGTGCGCCTGACGGACGGCGCCGGCGTCGACGTCCTGCTCGACACGGTCGGCGGCGAGCTGACCTCCCGCGCGATCCAGGGTGTCGGGAGCGGCGGGCGCGTGAGCGTGGCCGGCTACGCCAGTGGCGCCTTCGTGACGGTCGACGTCATGGACATGGTGCTGCGCAACTACTCGGTCGTCGGCGTCTACGCGGGCGGCACGACTCCTGACCAGGACGCCGCCGCGTACGGCACGATGCTCGGGATGGCCGAGCGCGGGGTCATCCGGACCCCCATCGGTACGGTCAGCCCCTTCGAAGAGGTCCCCGCGGTGCTCGCCCGTATGGCCTCCGGCGGCCCGGCGGGCAAGCACATCATCCGCGTCTCGTAAGACCTCCGGGCGAACGACCATAGAAATCGATCCGAAAGTGCAAGACCGATATCGGAGCACGGGATCACGACTCGGTTTCCCGATTCTCGGCGATCGCTTCCATTACCGTTGTATGCGGTGGCGTAAAACGTCGAGGGACGGAAGTTGATGTCCGAGCCGAAATCAGAGATGGCAGAAGATCCAGGCCGGGTGAGAAAAGCCCGGATGCTCGCCGCGAGTATGAGAGGGGACGGAGAGAAGAAAGGGATTCCCGGAATTCTCGTCGGTGGTGTCCTCGCGGTGGCGCTGGTCGCGGCCGGCGCGATCGGCGTGGGCGCGCTCACCACCTACCGGAAGGCGAGCGGACGGGCGAAGACCACGGCCGCGTACCGCTCGCCGATGGGCTCGGTGCCGCCGACGGTCAGCGCGAGTCCCTCCCCGATCGCCCCGCCTGCCGTCCCCGGGGTGAGCGACCCGAGGGCCACGCCGTCGGTGCCGCACAAGGGCCCGGGGGCACCGGACAAGGCCGCTGCCTCCGATGCGAGCTCCGGAAGGCGGCACGTGGCCGCGCTGGCCGTCGCGTCGCACTCCCTCGTGAGCTACGCCTCGGGCCGGTGTGCCGACATCAGCGGCGGAGGCAGGGCGAACGCGCCCGTCCAGATCTGGAGCTGCACCGGCGCCTCGTGGCAGAAGTGGATGTTCGCGTCAGGGACGATCCGCTCCGGCGGGCTCTGTATGACCGCCACAGGCTCGAACGGCGCCGCCATCGTGGCCGCGGCGTGTAACGGCGGCGCGGCCCAGCGCTTCGTCCTGAAGAGCTCGCTGGACATCGTGCACAGCGGTACGAGCGAATGCGTCGACGTTAAGGACAATAAGACGGTCAATGGCACTCCGCTCCAACTGTGGAAGTGCTCGGGGACCTCGAACCAGAAGTGGCACACGGCCTAGATCGGCGCCTAGGCCGAGCCGATCGACCGATAAGTAGAAAGCAGAAAACACGGATGCGTAACGCTTTTCGCGTCGGCCTCGTCGGAGCAATGGTCGCCGTCTACGGCGTCACCGGCGGCCCGGCCGGTGCGACCCCGCCCGGACCCGGCGTGACCGGCACGGTCCTCTTTCAAAAGACCGTGGGGGGAACGGACTACATCTACCGGGAGATCACCCTTCCCGCGCACCAGAGTACGGGCTGGCACTACCACGACGGCAACCTGTACGCCGTGGTCAAGCAGGGCACGCTCAGCCACTTCCACTCCGACTGCATGTCGGACGGTGTCTACCCGCGCGGCAGCGCCTTCGTCGAGAAGGGCGGCACGGGCAACGTGCACATCGGACGCAACCTCGGCGACACCCCGGTCGTGCTCGATGTTCTGTACGTCCTGCCCCACGGCAGTCCTCTGTCCGAGGACGCGCCCAACCCCGGGTGCGACTTCCAGTGAGCCGGAGTGAGAGGGACACCATGGACTTCGAGTCCTCGGTCTTCGACAAGGAGTACATCGCGCTGGGCGCCTGCTGCTGATCTCCGACGCCGCGCAGACCGAGCTGTACGAGCAGATCTTCGCCGCCCTCCGGCCCGGCACCACGCTGGGCCTGTCGCACGGGTTCCTGCTGGGCCACCTGTCGGATCGGGGGGAGCGCTTCCCGGCCGAGGTGGACGTGGTGGGCGTGTGCCGAAGGGCATGGGCGCCTCGGTGCGGGCACTGTACGTGCAGGGCGCGGAGGTGAACGGGGCGGGCATCAACGCCAGCTTCGCCGTGCACCAGGACGTCACCGGGCGCGCGACCGATCGGGCGCTGGCCTGGTCGGTCAGGCTCGGTGCCCCCTACACCTTCCAGACCACACTGCGCTCGGAGTACCTGTCGGACCTGACCGGTGAGCGCGCGATCCTCGCCGGGGGGCCTGCACGGGCTGGTCGAGAGCCTGTTCCGCCGCTTCCAGGAAGAGGGCATGGGCGCCGACGAGGCGTTCCGGCACTCGGCCGAGTCCATCACCGGCCCCATCTCCGCCATCATCTCCGGCCACGGCCTCCGCGGAGTGTACGAGCGCCTGGGCGAGAACGACCGTGAGGTCTTCGCTCGCGCCTACAACGCCGCGTATCCGGTCGGGCTGGAACTGACGCATGAGATCTACGACGAGGTCGCCTCCGGCAACGAGATCCGCAGCGTGGTCGTGGCCGGCGAACGCCTCGGGGCACCCCTACTCCGAGATCGCCAACGAGTCGGTCATCGAGGCCGTCGACTCCCTCAACCCCTACATGCACGCCCGCGGCATCGCCCATCTCGTGGACAACTGCTCCACCACCGCACGCCTCGGCGCTCGCAAGTGGGCCCCGCGTTTCGACCATCTGCTCACCCAGCAGACCTACCCCGCCCTCGATCAGCATCGGCCCTCCAGCGACCCCACACCCTTCGCAGCCTTCGAGGACCACCCCATCCACGACGTCCTCCACACCTGCGCACAGATGCGTCCCCCCGTGGACATCTTCGTCGCGTAGGCGTCCCACGACCGCGAATGCCGGCCCGCCCCGATGAGGGTGGGCCGGCGTTCGGCGGTTCAGCGGCGGCGCCGCGCGGTCACTGGACGAACCTCCCGTCCAGCTCCTCACGCATCTCCTCCGGAAGCTCCAGCTCGCCGGCCTTGATGCGGGCGAGGAGGTCCTGCCACGCGGGAACGCTGAAGAACAGCTTCGGGCCGTCGGGGTCCTTGCTGTCGCGGACCGCGATGACTCTGATCGGACCGTCGTCTGTCACTGCCTGCTCCTCTTCTTCTCAGGGTCTCTTCAGGCGAGCGGTGGCAGGTCTTCCGGGCGTACCTCGGTCAGGTCCTGCCGGCTGGGCGTCACGATCTCTGAGATCCGCTCGGCCTGGCGTTCGGTCATCCGCTGGAAGATCTGGCGGGCGGTGCGGCCGTTGCCGAACCGCTCGCCGCGCGGGTAGTTCTCGAAGTAGTCGAGGAGCCGCTCGCGTGTCTCGTCGGCCAGCCGGTAGTCGTGCTGTTCGGCGTGTTGTTCCACGATGCTGACGAGTTCCTCGGCGAAGTAGTCCTCGAAGGTGAGCGTGCGAGTGAAGCGTGAGGCCAGGCCGGGGTTGGAGTCGACGAAACGCTCCATGTCGCCGGGATAGCCCGCCGCGATCACCACGACCTCGTCACGGTGGTCCTCCATCAGCTTCACCAGCG
>NZ_JBHLZP010000260.1:0-11538 GCF_042429965.1 Actinoallomurus acaciae | reverse complement strand
CGCCCAGGACGCACGGTCCTCCTTCGTGGCGCCGTGCGCCCAGAACAGCTGGGCGGCGGCTCGCGCGGACGGCGGGTAGCGCAGCAGCCCCGCGCCGTCGTGCAGCCGCAGCAGCACCTCCAGGATCAGGGCGGCGTCGCGGTCGTGGACACCGCGCTCGTAGCCCTCGTCGTAGCGGGTCTCGGCCACGCGCCGCACCTCGGCGAGCAGGGCGTCGCCGGACCCGGCCGCGCTCCGCAGCGCGGGGAGCGACGGGCCGGTGAGCAGGTCGGCGGCCAGGTACTCGGACCGGTAGACCTCGGGCGTCTCGGAGACCAGCGGCTGGTCCCAGTACGGCCGGGTCGCCGCGAAGTCCGGGTCGCGCACCGGCAACCGGTAGTCCGTCGCGGTCACCGCGTACGCCATGCCGCCCTCGTACGGGACGAGGGTCAGGTCGAGGGGCTGGGTGTTGACCGCGAACCGGTGCCGGCCGAGGCGGATCGCCTGCCCGCCGCCCTCGTACAGGTCGACGCGGTCGCGCAGAACGCGGCCGGCGTCCTGGCGCGCGGCCTTGAGCCGCCCGTCGAGCTCCTCGGCGCGTACGGAGTCGCCGATGTCGCGCAGCCGGTCGGCGACTCCGCGGACCTTGGCCACCATCGGGTCGGCGGCGAAGTAGGTGTTGATGTCATCCAGGGAGTCCAGCTCCGCGACGCGCCGCTGGATTCCGGTCAGGATGCGTGTCGCCGACTCGGCGAGCCGGTCCGCGCGGCGCACCCGCTCGTCGACGAGTGCCTGCTTGCGCGCCGAGAACGCCTCGTAGACCTCCTCACGCCGGGCGGACAACTGGGCGACGAAGTCGTCGAACTCGGCGAACCGCGACTCCAGGGTCTCCAGCTGAAGCATCATGCGGCCGAGCTGGTCGTCGCAGTGCGCGGGAGAGTCGGCCATCGCCAGCGCCGCGGTCACGGCCTGGCCGAGCAGCGCGAACTCCGCGGCGAAGGCCGCACGGCCCTCGGCGTCGAGCAGTTCGCGGCGGCGGGCGGTCAGGCTCGCCTGGGCCTGGTTGATCTCGGCGAGCGCCTCGCCGATCCGCGCCAGGATGGAGGTGCGGACGCGGGCGTCGGCGACGTCGAGCGACCCGACGACCTCGGTGAGCGTCTCCAGGCCGTGGGTCTGCTCGGCGAGCCGTTCGCGTACGGGATCGGCCTCGGCGGCGGTCGCGATCGACTCGGCGTCGGCGCCGATCCGGCCGATCCGCTCGTGGTACCCGGTGAAGGCGTCCGGGCCCTGGAGGAACGCCACGGCGCGCCCGCCCGCCGCGGTGAGCTCGTCGCCGAGCGTTCCGGCCAGCGCGTCGATCCCCGCCGTGTCCGCGTACCGCATCTCGCGCAGCGTCTCGAGCCGGCCCTGCGCACGGCGCAGCTCGGCGAGCCGGCTGACCCAGGTCTCGGCGGTGGCCGGCGACTCGCCCCTCGTCTGCCGGATCAGCGCGGTGACCCGCTCATCGGCCTCGGCGAGCGCGCCGGACGCCTGCGCGGTGAGCCGCTGGACGTTCTCGTACTCCTCCAGGACCTGCTCGGCGGTGGCGCGCACGCCGTCGAGCGGCTCGCGCAGGCCATGCTCACCGAACCAGAAATAGCGGTCCGCGGCCCGGTCGCAGGCCGCGATCAGCGCCTCGAGCACCGCCTCCGACGGCGCGGTCTCGGCCACCGTACGGGCGATCGAGAGGGCGTCGGAGATGCCGCGGACCAGGTCGGCGTTGCCGACACGCTCCAGCGGACCGGTGCCGACCGGCTGCGCCGCCGCGTACGTGTCCGAGACGTAGGGGGTCTGCCACACCTGCATCTGGTGCACCCGGGTGGGCTCGGCCGAGTCCGCGCGGAACGAGACCAGCGTGCCGTCGCCGAACAGCGAGTAGCCGTGGCACGTGATCGGTGTGGCGACCTCCTTGCGGATCAGGTTGTACGGCAGCAGGAGGTACCGGCCGGCCTCGCGGGCGTGGAAGACGTAGAGCGCGTCCTCTCCGTTCGGGGACCGGATGACGCGCTCGTACTCCAGCCGGTCGGTGTCGGTGTCGAAGGTCTTGACCGTCCCGGTGACCAGGTAGTAGCCGCCCGGGAAGATGATCCCCTGGTCCTCCGGGAGCCGGCGGCACGCCTGGCCGATGCCGTCGAGCCGCACGACCGACCGGGTACGGGTGTTGAAGACCAGGTGCCGCCGCTCCTCCTCCTTGTACGGCCGCACGCGCAGCAGGATGAGCGCGCCGACGCGGGCGTACTCCACCTCGGCGTCGGCGAGGCTCTGCAGCGCCTCGGCGACCGGCTCGCGGTAGATGCCCTCCCCGGTCTCGGTGTTGTTCTCCAGCTTGACCGTCAGGTCGCCGCCGACGGTCTCGACGAAGACCTCGTCCTCGATCGAGATGTGCGGATGCCTGCCCAGGACGTGGTCGTCGCGGGTCGTCTCGATCCAGGTGAAGTCGTGCGACGGCGGGAAGACGTGGTCCGGTTCGCCGAGGTTGTCCTGGTAGACGACGGTGCCGTCCGTGCCGGTCTTCCACCGGAGCACGCGGGTGTCGTGCTCGGCCTCCAGACCGGTCTGGAAGACGGCCAGGAGCCTGCCCTCGACGTGGCGGAGCTGGAGCAGCCGGCTGTCGCGGTAGTAGCGGTACAGCTCCGTAAAGTCACGCTCGAACTGCGGGTCGCGCAGCAGGTCGGACTCGGCGGGCGCGAACCGGAACTCCTCGCCGTCACGGACGAACCGGTGTACCGCGAACACGTCGTCCACCGTCGTCTCCGGCCGGAGCCCGATGAACACGTTGTAGCCGAACAGCAGCAGCTCGCCGACGGCGGCGATGTCGCGGGGCACGCAGTTGTTCTCGGTGCGGATCCGCTCGGCGCCGACGAGCCGCAGCTCGGCGCCGCCGAAGGTCTCCACGCGCCGGACGTTCAGCGCCTCGGCCCGCCCCGCCAGGGCTTCGGCCTGCTCGCCGAGCCGGGCGCGGAGCACCTCGTAGGTGCCCGCGTCCAGCTTCGGCTCCGCAGGCGTCTCCTCTTCGGCCGTCACAGAACCTCCTCCGCCGACACTGTGACGAACGCGCCGTGCTTCCCGATTCGCTCGCTCCGCTCGTACTCGGGCCCTCCTGCGTCGGAGGAGAGACCAGGCACGCCGTGCTTCCCGATTCGCTCGCTCCGCTCACTCATTGGTCGATGACGGCCACGGTGGAGACGGCCGCGTCGGCGACGCCGAGGCGTTCGGCGTGGTCGAGCAGCTCCTGTGCCTTGGCGCCGTCCGCGCCGCCGCCCCGGATCCGCTGCATGAGCAGCGCGGACAGGGTGAGGTTCTTCACGTCGTCGGTGCCGACCGAGCCGAGCAGGCGGGTGAGGTCCTCGGGGAAGCTGCGGTCGCCGTTCAGCCACGGCTCGGTGAGGCTCCGCGCCACGTCGGAGTGCTCGACGAACCCGTCGACGCCCTTGCCGACGCTGATCGCGCCGACGACCTTGTCGAAGAACATGCTGTCCCCGCCGACGATGTCGATGTCGGCCTTCTCCAGGCCGGCGGCCAGCACCGTCGCCTGCGCCTCGGCGACCTCGCGCTGGACGTCGAGGCCGGCCATGCGGATCTCCTTCTCCGCCTCCAGCCGCAGCCGGTACTCCTCGTGACCCCGGGTCGCGTCGTCCATCGCGGCCATGCCGGCGGCCTTGTCGGTGAGGCCTTCCGCCTCGGCCTTGAGCTTCTCGCGGATTCCGTCGGCGGCGGCGAGGGCCTTCTGCCGGTCGACGGCGGCCTCGGCGTTGCCGACCTTCTCGATCGCCTCCGCGTCCCGTTCGCGCACCTGGACCCCTGCCAGGCCTTCCGCGGCGGCCTCGGCCTGGACGCCCTCGGCCAGCCGGATCTTGGCCTGAGCGTCGAGCTCGGCGGTCTTCTGGCGCGCGTCGGCGAGCAGCAGTTCCTCGCGGGCCCTGAACTTGGCGGCCTCCTCGGCGGCCTCGGCCGCCTTGATGTCCTTGACGAGGTTCTCCTGCGCCTCCGCCTCGGCCTGGATGACCAGGGCCTGGCGCGTCCGCTCGGCCTCCTCGACGACGCGGAGCTTCTTGATGTTCTCCTCCTGCTCGGCGACCGTCTTCTCCACCGCGATGCGCTCGCGGATGACGTCGGCGATCTCCCGCTTCTCGCCCTCGACCTCCTTGTCCTTGGCGATCCGGGACAGCTCGGTCTCGCGCTCGCGGGCGATCACCTCCAGCATGCGGTCCTTCTCGATGCGCTCGGTCTCCACCGCGATGACGCGTTCGCGGTTCTTCTCCGCGACGGCGATCTCCCGGTTGCGGTTCTCCTGCTGAACGCCCAGCTGCTCGTCGGTGCGGAGGTGCGCGCTCTGCGAGGTCAGCCGCTCCTCGGCCTGCACCTTGGCGATCTCGGCCTCCTCGCGGGCCCGGACCGTCTCGATCTCGCGCTTCTTCTTGACCTCGGCCTCGGCCTGCCGGCGTTCGAGCTCGAGGATCGCCTCACGCGCGTCGACGTTCTGCCGCGTGATCTCCTTCTCCTCGTTGCGCTGGTACTCGTTGGTGCGCACGTGCTCGATCGCGGTCAACTCGGTGATCTTGCGGATGCCCTGCGCGTCGAGGATGTTCGTGGGGCTGAGGCTGTTCAGCGGCGTCTGCTCGAGGTGGTCGATGGCCGCGTCCTCGAGATGGTAGCCGTTCAGGTCGGTGCCGATGATCTGCACGATCTGGTCGCGGAACTCGTGCCGGTGGGTGTAGAGGTCGACGAAGTCCATCTGCTTGCCGACGGTCTTCAGCGCCTCGGAGAACTTGGCGTTGAACAGGGTCTGGAGCGTTTCCTCGTGGCTGGCGCGCGCGGTGCCGATGGCCTGGGCGACCTGGATGACGTCCTCGACGGTCTTGTTGACCCGGACGAAGAACGTGATGCGGATGTCGGCGCGGATGTTGTCCCGGCAGATCAGCCCCTCGGCGCCGGAACGCTCGATCTCGATGGTCTTCACCGAGATGTCCATCACCTCGGCCTTGTGCAGGATCGGCAGCACGATCGCGCCGGTGAACGTGACGTGCACCTTCTTGATCTTGGAGACGATCAGCACGTGCCCCTGCTCCACCTTGCGGAACAGCCGGAGCATCACGATGACACCGGCGAGGACGAGCAAGATGGCGGCGAGCAGCACGCCGAGCCCGACGAACAGCGAATCCATCAGTGGTCCTTATTGCGGTAGTGAGAGTTGGATCAACGAGGCGAACGGTGGGGGTCGAGCTCCGCGTCGTACGGCATCACCCAGAAGAACTCGCCCTCGGCGTCGTAGTCGAATATCAGTGCGGTACTACCTGCTTTGAGGGCGGGCTCGTCCTCTCGGTTCCGCTGTTGCCGCACCTGAATGACGGCGGCCGAGCCGTCGGCCGCGCGCACCACGGCCTGACCGAACCGAAGATCCACCCGGCCGGTGCTGATCACGCACATCCGGCCGACGAAGTCACGGCGGGTGGGCACCGCCTCTTCGGCGAGCATGCGCCGCAGCGGGCGCATCAGCAGTCGGGTGAGCAGTGCGGACAGCAGCACGGCGGCGACGAGCACACCGGCGGACGGCAACACGCCGGACACGTCACCGTGGCGCAGGAGCACCGCACCGGCCAGGCTCGCGAACCAGGCGATCGCGACGAGCAGCGACACCATGACGGCCGCGGCCGCGCCGACCAGCGCGTCCAGCGCCCCGACCGCGACCAGCGCCCAGTAGACGAGCACTATGAGGAGGAAAAGGCCGGGAACGACCGCTGGGAAATCAAATGCCACCCGTAGAAATTCCGCCATCCCGCGCCTCCCCCAGGCATACCTGTGGTCCATTGCCGACCAGGCTTCCCGGCGCTCCGATGCGGCACTCTACGCCCAAAATAGGGACCATAAATGTGATCTCTGCAACACAAGGCGCGCTCCCGGCCGCTCGGCACGTGTGCGCCGGGCGCACGCGGGGGATGGCGTCAGGGGCATACCGGACAGCGGCGTACGGAGAGGAAGCTCATGCGGCGAGTCGCCCTGGAAGAGGCGTTCTGGTTCGGCGGGCTGGCCACCAAGGGGGCGGTCACCGACCGGCGCCCCCCGTTCCGGCCGGAGGCGATGGACCGGTACGCGCGGCGGCTGGCCGACTTCACCGAGTATCGGCTGCCGGAGATGGACGAGCACGGCGTGGACGTGCAGGTGCTGTCCCTGACCTCGCCGGGTGTGCAGGCCGAGCCCGACGCCGGGGTCGCGGTCGACGACGCGCGCCGGGCCAACGACTTCCTCGCCGAGACGGTCCGCCGGCATCCCACGCGGTTCGGCGGGTTCGCGGCGCTGCCCCTGCAGGACCCCGAGCGTGCCGCGGCCGAGCTCCGCCGCGCCGTACGGGAGCTGGGCCTGCACGGCGCCCTGGTCAACGACCACACTCTGGGCCACTACCTGGACGAGGAACCGTACGCGGTCGTGTGGGCCGAGTTGCAGGACCTCGGTGTGCCGCTCTATCTGCATCCCGGCCTCGTGCCGGCCGACGACTGGCACGTCCTTCGAGGACGGCCGGAGCTGAACGGGCCGACGTTCAGCTGGGCCGCCACCACCGGCGGGCATGCCATGCGTCTGGTGTACGGCGGGGTGTTCGACCGGTTCCCCCGGGCGACCGTGATCCTCGGGCACATGGGCGAGTTCCTGCCGTTCCAGCTCTCCCGGTTCGACGCGCGGCACCGCGACCTCGCACTCGAACGGCCACTGGAGCGGCCGCCCTCGGGCTACTTCGGCACGAACATCAAGATCACCACGACCGGCGTCTACTCGCACGCCGCCCTGGTCGCCGCCGTGCAGGCCGTCGGCGTGGACAACGTCATGTTCTCCATCGACTACCCGTACGAGTCGACCGCGGAGGCGGTCCGCTTCCTCGACACGGCACCGCTCGCACCGGCCGACCTCGCCCGCGTCGCCCACGGCAACGCCGACCGGCTGCTGGGCCTGCCGGTGCCCTGAGACGGCTGAGCGTCAGAGGCCGTCTCCCAGAAAGGTGAGCAGGGCGGCGGTGAGTTCGACGGGGCGGTCCTCGGGGAGCAGGTGGCCTGCGGTGTCGATGACGCGAAGCTCGGCGTCCGGAATGAGGGCGGCGAGTTCACGGCCGCGTTCGGCGGGGACCCAGGTGTCGTCGTCGCCCCAGCACGCCAGGACAGGGAGGTCGATGGTGCCATAACCGTCCCTTATGCGGTCGGTGGAGGACTGGTCGGCGCGGCGCTGGGTGAGCCAGGCGACGACAGGCCGGCTTCTCGAAAACGCTCTCAGGCGTCCCAGGGGACCGAGGCGCTGGTCCAGTGGGTCAGGCCGGCGACGTCCGACTCGGTGTTGACGTGGCGGGGCGGGGTGGCGAACGTCGCGTACGGGCGCAGGCGCAGCACGACCCGCTCCTCCCGCCGGGCCATCGCCTCGACCTCGGCGCGGGTGTCCTCGCTCAGCGGACGGCCCGCCATGACGCCCATGATCTTGAAGAGCAGATCGGCGCCGGCGTCCGGATCGTCGTCCACGACCGCGTCGCAGTAGACGTTGAGATAGGTCGGCGGCCACTTCTCGTCCAGGACGCACAGCGAGACCTTCGGGTCGCGGCGCACCGCGGCGGCCTTTCCGCGCGCACGCATGGTGGAGACGAGGATCTCCGCACCCTCCACGATGTAGTACAGCGCCGACATCGCGGGCCCGTCGTTCTTGCGGGCGTAGCCGAAGATCGCCGTACGGTGGTCACGGACGAACTGGCGTCGTTCTTCCGGTGTCATGTCCTCCAGTCTGCGCCACACCCTCCAGGGCCGGCATCACGTACTCCGCGGAATCCGTTGAGCGGTGCGGTGGCACGCCGTACGCTCGTTGATCACCGGCTACTCCCGGCAGTGGGGAGACCACCATGGGCCTGACGCTCTCCGATGTGATCACGTCCACACCGAGCGCCTGGGGCGCCGCGAACGCCACGAGCGCCGCCGTCGTCTACCCGCTCGCCGCCTTCGTCGCGGTGCCGCTCGTCGCGGTCGTGTCGGATCCCGCGCAGATGTGGCACGCGGGTCAGCGGTACGGACACGTCGCCGAGCACATCCGGACGGCGATCGAGGAGATCTCCCAGGCCGTGGACCGGCACGCCTCCGCGGACCACTGGCGGGAGGAGGGCCGGAACGCCTTCGTCGCCAACCGGGTCAAGCCGTACCAGGACACGCTCGGCCAGGCCGCGGGGATGTACGACAACGTGCGGGACACCCTCTGGGGGTGCGCGATCGGCTACACGGTCGCGGGCCTGTCGTCGGCGGTCATCGGGTCGGCGGTCCTCGGCTACGTCGCGAGCCTGCTCGCGGCCGCCGTCGTGCCCGGCGTGGACGTGGCCACGACCTATGTGGCCAACGCGCGGATGGTCGAGGCGCTACAGGTGGTCCGGACCCTGATCAGCGGCCTGGCCAAGGTCAACGGCGTCGCCTGGTCGATCCTCGGCCGCATCACCGCGGAGATCGGCGCTCTGCCCGTCGCGACCGCGGTCGGCACGGGCGTGAGCGCGTACTACATCGGTGCGAAGGCCGAACCGAGCTTCGAGAAGACCCAGACCACGCTGAACTGGCCCCAGCGGCTCAAGTCCGGCGCGGCCGTGCCCTCCGGCTACCGCGCCCCCAGTGCGGCCGACCAGGACGCCATCAAGAAGATCGCCCCCGCGTCGATAACGGCGCTGGGCAAGGACCTGGACCTCGGTCCCGCCAGGACACTCGCCGACGCGTACGACCAGGCGCAGGGGAACGACGTGGGCTATCCGGGCTTCGGCGCGGTCGGCCTCCACCTGGCACACGCGCACAGCGTCATGCGCGACCACGCGGCACAGCAGCTCGCGGCCTGCCGCGACACGCCGGGGACGTGGCTGCCGGGCCTGCGGTCGTGCTCCGACACCTGGGTCTTCGCCGAGCACGCGAGCGTGGACGCCACCAAGCACGACAAGTGACGGTGGTACGGACAGCGGGTAAGGGGATGGACGGCCCGTCTCACCGAGGCCCTTCTACCGAATGCCGGTCTTCCACCTCTTCGTGTCGGCGAACAGCGACATAATCCCGCGCACCAGGTCTACTACCTGGCCATATTCTGGGTTCGCGACAAAACCATTAGTTGGCGTAACTGTTGACGGCGCGGCGCAACTTTGCGGGATATAGCGGACTTCAATTCTCGGCCTTGGGTTTGAATATTCGTTGGGATTGCCATTCCATCACGCGCGGGTAGAGAGCCGATGGTCAGCACTGACCACATCGTCAGGGGGATCCATGAAATCGACTCTGTCCACTGTGGCGGGCCTTCTCGTCGGGCCGGCCATCGTCGCCCGGGCGCTGGCGGGCGCCGCGCGGGCCGCCGAGGCGGCCACTCCCGCCGGTCACGCCTCCGCCGTTCCGGCCGACCATTCCGTACGGCCGGGCTGGGACCACGACCACGGCCGGGACCACTCGGGCCACTACCGCGACCCGCGGTGGGACCCGAGCAACGGCAATCGCTACGACCCCCGGTGGGGCTACTACCGGTACGACCCGCGTTGGGGTTACTACCGGTACGACCCGCGGATCGGCCGCTACCACTGGGACCACCGCTGAGCGGTAGGGACAGATGAAGCGCGGCCCCGGGGCATGGCCTCGGGGCCGCGCGTCACCTCGGGCCCGTCCGCCGCCGTGTGCGACCGGCGGCGGGACGGACCATGGCGCGGGAAGCCTCAGACCTTACGGCCGACCCCTCCGTACAGCCAGCCGGTGGCCGGCGCCGGGTCCTGCGGGTCCGGACGCCACCCCTCCAGCGTGACCAGGCCCGGGTCGACCAGCTCGTAGCCGTCGAAGAAGTGGCCGATCTCCTCGTGGTCACGGAAGAAGATCGGCGTCGGCGTCGTGGCGTACACCGCCTCGATCTGCGCGACGGCGTCCGCGGGCTTGCCGTCGGTCGTCACGTGGGTCGCCGTCAGGTGGCTGCCGGGAGCGAGCGCCTCCAGCAGCCGTCCCATGACCGCCGGCCGCTCCTCCACGGTCAGGAAGTGGACCATGGCGATCATCAGGACCCCGACCGGCTCGTCGAAGTCGATGAGCTTGCGCGTCTGCGGGTGCTCCAGCACCTCTTCCGGATGATGCATGTCGGCCGTCGCCACGGCCGTGTTGTCGTCGGCGGCCAGCAGCGCGCGGCCGTGAGCGAGCACCACCGGGTCGTTGTCGACGTACACCACCCGGACGTCCGGGTTGACCTCCTGCGCGATCTCGTGCGTGTTGCCGACCGTCGGCAGGCCCGAGCCGATGTCGATGAACTGCCGGATCCCCTGCCGGGCCATGTACCGCACCGCGCGCCGCAGGAACGCGCGGTTCTCCTGGGCCAGCTGGCGGATCTCGGGCATCGCTTCGGCGACGCGGTCGACCGCCTCGCGATCCACCCGGTAGTTGTCCTTGCCGCCCAGGTAGTAGTCGTACATCCGCGCCACGCTGGGCCGGCTGACGTCTATCTGGGGGATCGTGGGGTCACTCTGCTGTCCGATGGGAATGCCTCCGTCCAAGCCGTGCCGACGGATCGTCGTGCCGAACCGATGCCTCCCCGCCGCGATAAATGATCTTAGACGAGGAGCGGGGGACGTACGGGGGATTCTGGCAGACGCCGACACCGATCGCAGGCCCGGCGCGGCTGGGGGCGACGGCCCGTGCCGGGCCCCTCGTACGGCCCGGATCGAGGCGACCGGCCGCCAGGAAGATCCAAATTGCGGCCGTCGATTTTCCCCGCGGATTTCACTGGTCACCACGGGTTATTCGACTTACTCTGTTTCTGCTCTCGCGGGATCCGGGGTTAAAAATGCGTCGCGAGGCAGAAGGGGAATGCCGTGAACTGGTACGTGGCGGTACTCAAGAACTACGCGGGTTTCAGTGGTCGGGCGCGCCGCACCGAATACTGGATGTTCGTCCTCGTCAACTTCATCATCTCCATCGTGTTGAACATCCTCGCGACCTGGGCCAAGGTATTCAGCCTCATCGACCTGCTCTACGCCCTCGCGGTGCTGATCCCCAGCATCGCGGTGGGCATGCGCCGTCTGCACGACACCGGCCGGACCGGATGGTGGCTGCTGATCGGCCTCATTCCCATCATCGGCACGATCATCCTGCTCGTCTTCCTGGCCACCGACGGCCAGCCGGGCGACAACGAATACGGGCCGAATCCCAAACGCGCCCCGGCCGTGGCCTGAATCGGTCACCGGGTAAACCCGATGCCCGGGAGAAATCTCTTCTCCCGGGCATCACCTTTTCCCCGCCGCGCGTTCCCCACTTCACGCCCGAGAATTCACCGTCCCGCCGAGTAAGGTCGGCCGGCATGAGCCCCCCGAGCGGCCGGCTGGACGCGGTCGACGAGTCGTGGTCGCGTGCGCTGGCCGTGGTCGCGCACCCAGACGACCTGGAGTACGGGGCCGCCGCGGCGGTGGCCCGCTGGACGCGCCAGGGCAAGCGGGTGGCGTACTGCCTGGCCACGAGCGGCGAGGCCGTGTTCGACACGATCGCGGCCGAGGCCGCCGGGCCGCTGCGCGAG
>NZ_JBHLZP010000259.1:0-11566 GCF_042429965.1 Actinoallomurus acaciae | reverse complement strand
GAGGGCGTGCCGTACGCCGCCGTGGAGGCCGCCGCGGCCGGGGTGCCCCTCGTGGGCACGGTGGCGCCGAGCGGGCCGGACATCATCCGGGCCGGCGACACGGGCCTGCTCACCGCGCCCGGCAACCCGGCGCAGCTCGCCGACGCGATCGGCTACCTGCTGGACAACCCCGCGGAGGCACGCCGGATGAGCGGCGCGGCCCTGAAACGCGTGGCCGACCGGTGCGATCCGCGGTCACTTTCTGTGACGTTGGACCTGGTTTATCGGGGATCCTCCCCCGCCGTTTAGGGCAATGAGACGCATCAGATTGAAGCGTAGTTTACCCTCAGTGACGACATGACCACCTCCGGCCAGCAACCCTGTCTTTACCGCCGGCTGCCTGGACACCGGCGTCTTACCGAGTGACGGTCGACAAGGTTGGTTCATGTTTTCCGAAGACGGGGGTCTGCCATGATCGATGGACAATCGCGTTCCTCACCGTCCGCGACCACCCCGCGGCTGGGCTGCCGCACGCTCGCGACGGCCGGTGACACTCTGGCGCTGCCGGCCCCGTCGGCCGACGACCCGGTTCTGCGGCGGCGCCGGATCCGTCACGACATCCGTCACGAGCTGGGCACCATCATCATGCTGGCCTCCGCCGTCTCCGTCGCCGACGACATCGGGCCGGCCAGCCGCGACCGCGTGGAGGCACTGCTCGGCGAGACCCGCTGGCTCGACCACCTGCTCCGCCGCCTCGACGAGGACGACGACGGCCCCGCGGCCGACCCGCCGCGCCCGGAGCGCGTCCGCGTGGACGAGCTCGTCGGCGAGATCGTCGCGGGGGTGCGGCTCGCCTCGATCCGCCAGGTGGGGTACGACCCGAGCCCGGCGTGGGCGCACATCGACCCGCTCGCGCTGTGGCGCGCCGTGCGCAACATCCTGGACAACGCGTGCCGCATCGCGGCCGGGCACGTCGACGTGAGCGTGGCGAAGGAGGACGCCTGGACCGTGGTCCAGGTCGATGACGACGGGCCGGGCTTCGGCGGCGGTGCCGGGGGGCTCGCCTCGCTGGGCCTGGGCATCGTGCACGACCTGGTCTCCGGCTACGGCGGCGGGCTCGAGGTCCGCCGCTGTGAGCTCGGGGGCGCGCGCGTACGCATCCTGCTGCCGTCGGCGACCGGCCCATGAGGGTCGTGATCTGCGACGACCACGCGGTGTTCGCGGACTCGCTCGCCCTCGTGTTAGCCGAGGCCGGGCACGACGTGGTCGGTGTGGTCTACTCCCCGGAGGAGGCGCTGCGCCTGCTCTCGTCGGCACCGGCCGACGTGTGCCTGATCGATCTGCAGTTCCCGGGCGGCTCGGCGCTCGACCGCCTGCCCGAGCTCCTGCACACCGCGCCCGCGACGCGGTTCGTCGTGCTGTCCGGATCGATGGACGCCGAATTACTCGACGCCGCCCTCGCGGCCGGCGTGAGCGGCTTCGCGCACAAGGGCCAGCAGGCCGGCGAGATCGTCGCGATGCTGGACCGCGTCCACGCCGGCGAGGTGGTGGTCGACTCCGCCGCCGACACCCGCATGCCGCTGCGCCCGCGGAGCGAGGCGCAGCGGCTCGCGAACTACCTGACCCCTCGCGAACGCGAGGTGCTGACCCGTCTCGTCCGCGGCGAGAGCACCGCGTCCCTGGCGCGCACCATGAAGATCACCCGAAGTACCGCGCGCAGCCACGTGCAGAGCGTGCTCACCAAACTGGGCGTGCATTCCCAGCGTGAGGCCGTGATCGCCGCCGCCCGCCATGGCCTTGTCAGCGTGAACACCGGGGAATGGCTGTTGAGCTGACGGCTCTTATGCCTGCCTTTTCGGCATTGAAAGTGATGCCTGGCCGCTCATGCACATTCGTGCGCGGTGCGAGGGATGTACGATCAGTAAAGCTCATCGGCGGCAGCTGGTCTAATCCCTGACCTGGACCCTGCCTCCACGACCGAGCACGCGGCGACGGAGGTGGGGAGGGCCATGAGCGCACGCGGTGAGCGAATCAAAGGCATAGCGGCCCTGGTCTCTCCTCCGGCGAAGGAGGGCCCGTGAACGCACGCGGTGAGCGAACCGAGAACGCGGCGCCCCGGGCCACTCCTCCGACGAAGGAGGATTCGTGAGTCGTTATGAGCGGTGGAATGGATTGCTCTCCCTGCTCGCGAGCCGCGGGCGGCTCAGCGTCGAGGAGGCGGCCGACGAGCTGAGCGTCTCCGCCGCGACCATCCGCCGTGACTTCGACCAACTCGCCCAGCAGCAGATGCTGACCCGTACGCGCGGCGGCGCCGTGGCCCACACCGTCACCTACGACCTTCCGCTGCGCTACAAGAGCGCCCGTCTCGCCTCGGAGAAGCAGCGCATCGCGGCGGTCGCCGCCGACCTCGTCGAACCCGGTGCGGTCGTCGGCGTGAACGGCGGCACGACCACCACCGAGGTGGCCCGCGCCCTGGCCACCCGCGCCGACCTGCCCGCCGACGGCGCCTCCCCCGCGGTGACCGTCGTGACGAACGCCCTCAACATCGCCGGTGAGCTCGTCGTACGCCCGCACATCAAGATCGTGCTGACCGGCGGCGTGGCGCTGCCGCAGTCCTACGAGCTGGTCGGCCCGCTCGCGAACGGCGTGTTCGACCAGGTGACACTGGACATGGCGTTCCTCGGCGTCAGCGGCTTGGACGTCGAGCGCGGGGCGACCTGCGCCAACGAGGACGAGGCGAGCATCAACCGGCAGATGGCGGTCCGCGCCGAACGCGTGGTCGTCGTCGCGGACGGTTCGAAGCTGGGTGAGCGCGCGTTCGCCAAGATCTGCGGCATCGGCGAGGTCGACATGCTCGTCACCGACGAGCGGGCGGACACCCGCCCGTACGAGGAGGCCGGCATCAAGGTCGTCCGCGCCTGAGGCGGAGGGGCCGGTCAGCCCGCCTGGACGCGGCCGAGGGCGGCCAGGACCGAGGTGAGCAGGCCGGGGAACCGCGCCTCCAGGTCGTCGGTGCGGAGCCGGACCACCCGTGACCGTCCCTCGACGGTGGTGAGCGTGACGCCGGCCTCGCGCAGGACGCGGTAGTGGTGGGAGAGCGTCGACTTGTGCACGTCGATGCCGTCGCCGATGCCTCCGCAGTTCTCCCCGTCGGTGTCGGCCAGGCGGGTCACGATCTCCAGGCGCACCGGGTCGGAGAGGGCGTGCATGACCGACGCCAGGTCGATCTCCTCCACCGGAGGATGGAACGGCTCTCGCATCACCGCGCCCGCGCCTTCATGCCGCCCAGCCTAGTTTGATGGTTGGACGTTTTTCAAACCGTCATGTTAGTTTGACGATCGCCCAACCATCCAACGAAAGGCTCTTCCATGTCCGAACGTGTCGCCCCGGTCAGCGTCATCGGCCTCGGCCCGATGGGCCGGGCGGTGGCCGGGGCCTTCCTCGACGCCGGCCACCCGACGACCGTCTGGAACCGCACCGCCTCCCGGGCCGAGCCCCTGGTGGCACACGGCGCGACCGCGGCCGCCACGGCGGCCGACGCCGTCGCCGACGGCCCCCTGGTGGTGGCGTGCCTGCTGGACGACGACGCCGTGCACGCGGTCCTCGACCCCGTTCCGTTCGGGAGCGAGAAGACGCTGGTGAACCTCACGTCCGCCGCGCCCGAGCAGGCACGGCGGCGGGCGGCCTGGGCCCGCGGGCGAGGCATCGCCTACCTCGACGGTGCGATCATGACGCCGACGCCGTCCATCGGACGGCCCTCGGCGCTCGTGCTCTACAGCGGCCCGGAGGAGACGTACCGCGCACAGGGGCCCGCCCTGGCGAGTCTTGGGGGCACCGCGACGTACCTGGGTGAGGACCCAGGCCGGGCCGCCGCCTTCGACGTGGCGCTGCTCGACATCTTCTGGAACTCCGTCGGCGGGCTGGTCCACGGCCTCGCGCTCGCGCGGGCGGAGGGCATCTCCGGCGGCGAGCTGGCCCCGTACGCCGAGTCGATCTTCGGGCTGCTGCCGGAGATGATGACGCGGTTCGCCCGGCAACTCGACGACGGCGTCCACCCGGGCGAGCGGTCCACCATCGCGTCGGCGTCCGCCGGGATCGAGCACATCATCGCCACCGCCGAGACGCGCGGCATCGACACCGGCGTGCTCACCGCGTCACGGTCGCTGATCCGGCGCGCGGAGGCGGCGGGCCACGGCGCGGACGGCCTGTCCCGCCTCGCCTCGGTGCTCGCCGAACCGGCGGCCTGAGCCGGACCGGGGCGGACGAGGCTCAGTCCGGCAGGAGGGCGTCGTGGAGGCGTTCGAGCACCCGGGCGAAGACCTCGACCTCCCCGGGCTCGGATGTCTCCAGGGCCTCGGCGAAGGCCGCCTCCAGGCCCGCACGCAGGGCGGCGACCGCGCGCCGGCCCTCGCCGGTCAGCGACAGTCGCGTCGCGCGCCGGTCGTCGGCGTCCGCGGCCCTCGCGACCAGACCCGCCTCTTCCAGGCGGGTGGCGTACCGCGTCGTCACCGTACGGTCGAGGCCGATGAGGTCGGCGAGGCGGCTCGCCGTGGTCGGGCCGGTGCGCGCCAGGCCCGACAGCACCGGACAGGTCGTGCCGTCGACGCCGTCCGGCCAACGCCCGGACCCTCGAACGCCTGGTCCCGGGCACCGGCGAATATCAGGCGGTGGCCGGCCGGCTGCGTTCGCTGCTGCCGGCGCTGACCGCCGGGGGCGTACTGGAGGTCTTCGAGCCGCGCTCGCCCGCGCTACGGGAGATCGTCGCCGGCGGCTGAGCCGATCGGCTTCCAGCGGATCGGCAGGCGCTTGATGCCGTTCTGGAAGTTCGAGCGCAGCCGCATCGGCTCGCCGTCCGGCTCGATGTCGTCCAGGCGGTCGAGGACGGCGGTGAACATCGCGCGCATCTGCAGCCGCGCCAGGTGCGCGCCGAGGCAGAAGTGCGGGCCGTGCCCGAAGGTCACGTGGTCATTGCCGGCCCGCCCGACGTCGAAGCGGGACGGCCGGTCGAAGACCTCCTCGTCGCGGTTGGCCGAGGAGAACCAGACGACCACCTTCTCGCCCTTGCGCACCGGGACGTTGCCGACGACGGTGTCGGCCGTCGCGGTGCGCCGGAAGTTCATCACCGGCGTCCACCAGCGGAGCATCTCCTCGACGGCGCCCTCGATCAGGGAGCGGTCGGCGCGCAGCCGGGCCAGCTCGGCCGGATTCCTCAGCAGCGCGTACATCCCGCCGGGCAGGCCGTTGCGCACGGTCTCGTTGCCGGCCACCGCGAACAGCCAGAAGAGGTTCTCGAACTCCTCGACCGCGACGGTGCCGTCCTCGTCGTCGACGTGGTGCATCAGCGCGGTCATCACGTCGTCGCCGGGATGCCGCCGCTTGTACTCGCCCAGTTCGTGGGCGTAGGCGTACAGGTCGGGCATGCCGGCGCGCGAGCGCGGGTTCACCGGGCCGGAGGGGCGCAGCGCGATCGCCCGGCGGGCCATGTCGGTCGCCTCGGAGGCGTCGAACACGGAACTGACGGAGTACTCCGCGTCCTGGTAGCCGATCACGCGGTTGGACCAGTCGAACATCAGCCACCGGTCGGACTCGGGGATGCCGAACACGTCGGCCAGCGTGAACAGCGGCAGGTCGGCGGCGATTTCCTTGGCGAAGTCCGCCTCGCCCTTCTCGGCCACCGCGTCGACCAGGGCGCGGGCCCGCCGTTCGATGCCCGCGGCCAGCCGCGCCACCGCGCGCGGGGTGAACGCCTTGGTCAGCAGCCGCCGCAGCCGGGAGTGCTCCGGCGGGTCCATGTTGAGCATCATGCGGCGCACGTAGTCGAGATCCTCGGCGTCGCGGATCTGCGTGGCGCCCAGATGTGAGGAGAACAGCTGTGGGTTGCGCAGCACGTGGCGCACGTCCGCGTGCCGCAGCACCGCCCAGAACCCCGGACCGGCCGGCCAGTCGTCGACGGGCCGCTCCTCGACCCAGACGACGGGGGTCGATCGCCGCAGCCGGGCGAGCGCGTCGTACGGCACGGAGCGTACGTAGGTGTCCGGGCTGTAGATCAATTCCGTGTCGGAGATCGGACGGCTGACTCGCCGTTGAGTCATCTTTTCCCTCCCGCGTCTAAGGACCGTAACCCGTATGCGGCGCTCGGACCAAGGCCGCTTCCGGTCGAGCGGGAGAGAGCGGAATGCTCCGCCGTCGACGGGGGTTGCCGTCTATATGAGCCTCACTTTGCCTGGAGCACCCCTGTCGGGCCGACCGGCGGGCGTGTTCAACGGAAACGTGAACGCCCCAGGGCACCTGCTGTACTTCGAACCGGTGCACAAGCGGATCCGGGCCGAGTTCGGCGGGGAGACGATCGTCGACACCACCGGCGCCCACCTGCTGTTCGAGACCGGGATCCTGCCCGTCTACTACGTCCCCGAGAGCGACGTACGGACCGACCTGCTGACGCGCACCGACCGCACGTCGCACTGCCCGGTGAAGGGCGACGCCGCGTACTGGACGGTGTCGGCCGGCGGGCGTACGGCCGAGAACGCCGTCTGGGGCTACCCGGACCCGATCGCGCCCTGGCTCAAGGGTTACGTCGCGTTCTACTGGGACTCCATGGACGCCTGGTACGAAGAGGACGAACAGGTCTTCGGGCATCCGCACGACCCGTACAGCCGCATCGACGTCCTCAGGAGTTCCCGCCGTGTGAAGGTGAGCCGGAACGGCGAGGTGCTGGCGGAGTCCTCCCGTCCGGTCCTGCTGTTCGAGACGGGGCTGCCGGTCCGCTACTACCTCCCGCGCGAGGACGTACGGCTCGACCTGCTGGAGGCGTCGAAGACCACGAGTTACTGCGCCTACAAGGGCGAGGCGACCTACTGGAGCCACGGCGCCGAGGACATCGCCTGGACGTACGAGCGGCCGCTCCGCGAGGCCGAGCCGGTGCGCGACCTGGTCTGCTTCTGGAACGAGAAGACCGACATCGAGGTCGACGGCGAGCCGCAGGAGCGCCCGGAGTCGCCCTGGTCGTGAGCCGCGCCGGCTCGCGGGGAGGCCGCAGGGCCTCCCCGGTCGCTCCCGCGGCGGCTCAGACGCCCTCGTGGATCAGGTGCCGGCTCATCCACTGCAGGGCGCTGGGCAGGACGCGGCGCCAGGTACGGGGGTTGTGACCGCCGCCCGGCACCAGGATCTTGTCGGTCATCAGCGGGGCCCGCGCGGACTGCAGGAACTTGCGCGCCTCGCCGTAGTCGCGCTCGCCGTCCGGGCTGGTGGTGACCAGGACCGAGATCGGCGGGGGCGGCAGGTGCTGGAGCCGCCAGATCAGGCTGTTGTCGTTCTTGACCTGCTTGTTTCCGGCGTACAGATCGCCGGTCTGCCAGTCCTGGCGCGGGTAGAAGTAGCCCGCCATCGACACCGCCGCGGTGAACCGGTCCGAGGCCTTCATGGCGAGCTTGACCGCGCAGTAGCCGCCGGTCGAGTCGCCCATCGCGCCCCAGGCGTGCGGGTTGCTCGCCACCCGGTAGGTCGACATCAGGGCCTCGGCCACGTCCTGGGTGTAGAAGGTGAGGACCTGCGGCCCGCCCGGCACGTCGGTGCACTCGGTGTCCTTGGGCATGACCGAGGTCGGCGACGGCCGCATCATCACGATGATCATCGGCTGGACCCGTCCGGCGTTCATCTCCTGAGCCGCGGTGGCCGGCACCTTCAGCCGCGTCACCAATTGCTGCGGAAGGCCCGGGAAACCGGTGAAGTCGAACATCACCGGGAAATGGCGCTTCTCAAACGGCTTCTGGAAGTACTGCGGCGGGAGGAAGACGTACGCATCGCTGGTCAGGCCGGTGCGCGGGCCCTGAATCTGGACCTGCTCGATCTGACCGTCGCGCGCCGGGGCGGGCTTCTTCTTGTCGAAGGAGGTGGCCTGGCGGGCGAGCGGCTGACCCGTGCCCATCGGCTTGATCGCGACGATGTTGTTGTTGGCCTGGACGCGCACCGGCTGGTGGTTCGTCCCCAGCAGGTCCGACCAGGACGCGTAGAACAGGAAGTAGTTGTTCACCGCGACCAGCAGCACCATCAACAGCGTGAACTGAGCACCCGCGAACAGCCCGAGCCGGGCGGCCAGCATGTGCGGCCCGGGTCCGGCGAACTTCGGCCACCACCAGATCGTGGCCGCGCCCAGACCGACGGCCACCAAGATCAGAAAGGCGAGGAGGACCCCGCTCGTCAGTCCCACCGATGTCCTCTCAGGATCTGGCGCGTTCCCGACGGGAACGCGCCAGGGCTCAGGAAGGGGAAGGGGCGCACGCGCGTCCCAGCCGGATTACGGTATCCGTCAAACCGACCACTCCCGTCCACTCACGTGCCCGAGTCGCCGTGAAGACTGCGCACTCCTCCCGAATATGCGACGCGTGTCCGGCCCACAGTGTTGTGGATGAACGGCAAAAGACTGGTAAATCCCAGGTCGGTGCGTGGCTACTCCCGACGGCGTACTCAGGATGTACACCGGCGCACGATGTTCGACGCGCATCGACCTCCTAAAGTTCACATGTGACCGGCGAACGTGGGACGGCCCGATGGCGGCCCGGCGACCTCCCCGTCTTCGTCGTGCCGATCGTGGCCGGCTTCCTCCAGCTCATGGGGTCCTCGGGCGCCGACGCCCACGTGCGGTTCCGGTACCCCCACATGCTGCTCGACGCCACGGCGTACGTGCTGCTGGCCACGGGACCCCTCGCCCTCCTTTTCCGTCGCCGTTACCCCACGACCACACTCGCCGTGGTGATGACGGCCACCGTGCTCTACCTTCTGCGCGGATACGTCTTCGGCCCGGTCGTCCTCAGCCCGATCATCGCGATCGTCGCCGCCGTGACCGCCGGGCGCCGCCTGGCCGCCTACGCGATCTCGAGCGGCGCGTTCGCCGTGCTCGGCGTGGTGAGCCTGTTCACGCCGTTCGGCCCGTTCCGGCTCGCGTACTGGACGTTCGGTCATACTCTCGTGGCCCTCACCTGGCTGGTGGTGCTGCTGACCGGCGCGGAGATCTCCCGGGTCCGCCGCGAGCGCGCCGCCGAGGTCCGCCGCACGCGCGCGGAGGAAGAACGCCGGCAGGCCAGCGACGAACGGCTGCGCATCGCGCGTGAGCTGCACGACGTGCTCGCGCACAACATCTCGATGATCAACGTGCAGGCCGGGGTGGCGCTGCACCTCATGGACGAACGCCCCGAGCAGGCTCGTACGGCGCTCAGCGCGATCAAGGACGCCAGCAAGGAGGCGCTCACCGAGGTGCGGTCGGTCCTCGGCGTGCTCCGCCAGGTGGACGAGAGCGCGCCCCGCGCGCCCGCCGCCGGCCTGGCGCGGCTGGACGACCTGGTCTCACGGGCGCGCGTCGCCGGCATCACCGTGCACACCGACACCGGCGGCGAGCCGCGCCCGCTGCCGGCCGGCATCGACCTGGCCGCGTTCCGGATCGTGCAGGAGGCGCTGACGAACGTGACCCGGCACGCCGGCCCCGGCGTGACGGCGACCGTGCGGCTGCGGTACGACGACGGGCTGCTGATCGAGATCCTCGACGACGGCCGCGGCGCCCCCGGCGACCTGCCCCGGGGCGGCAACGGCATCCCGGGCATGCGCGAACGCGTCGCCGCCCTGGGCGGCGAGATCTCCACGGGTCCCCGTACGGACGCCGGCGGCTTCCGCGTACGGGCCCGCCTGCCGGTGCCTCACCCCGTCGAGGGATCGGCGGACGGGCCGCGGGAGGAGCCGCGGCCACGATGACAGCCGACGACCTACGGGAAAAGAGAACACGGTTGATCCGCGTACTGCTGGCCGACGACCAGGCACTCGTCCGTGCGGGGTTCCGCGCGCTGCTCGACGCTCAGCCGGACATCGAGGTGGTCGGCGAGGCCGGCGACGGCGAGGAGGCGGTACGCCGCGCACGGCTGGAGCGTCCCGACATCGTCTTGATGGACATTCGCATGCCCGTACTCGACGGGCTGGCCGCCGCCCGGCGGATCGTCGCCGACGACCGGCTCTCCGACACCAAGATCATCATCTTGACGACGTTCGAGCTGGACGAGTACGTCTTCGAGGCCCTGCGGGGCGGGGCCAGCGGGTTCCTCGTCAAGGACACCGAGCCGGCCGAGCTCGTCCGCGGCGTACGCGAGGTCGCCGCCGGAGACGCCCTCCTGTCGCCGGGAGTGACCCGCCGGCTGATCGCGGAGTTCGCGGCCAAGGCGAAGAAGCCGCACGCCGCCGGCACCGCGCTGGCCGCCCTGACCGAGCGCGAGCGCGAGGTCATGGCCCTCGCCGCCGAAGGCCTGTCCAACGAGGAGATCGCCGGCCGTCTGATCGTCAGCCCGGCCACCGCCAAGACCCACGTGAGCCGCGCCATGATCAAGCTCCACGCCCGCGACCGCGCCCAGCTCGTCGTCATCGCCTACGAGACCGGCCTCGTGAAGCCCGGCTGGCTGGATTAGCCCGGTATCCGGGCGTTCGGCGGATTTCGATCATGCGGCCTCGAGGTGTGGGAGAGGATGGCGGCATCCGTACGAGAGGACCGAGCACGTGAGTACCGACCCGTCTTCGACTCCGAATCTCGAGGGCGACGCGCAGCCGCAGCAGTGGGCGGGCCCGGCGGGCCCCGTCATCCCCGACCAGGAGCTGGTCAAGGAGCTCCTGGACCAGATGGAGCTCAAGTACGTCGTCGACGACGAGGGCGATCTCGCGGCGCCGTGGACGACGTTCCGCACGTACTTCATGTTCCGCGGCGAGCGCGACCAGCAGATCTTCTCCGTGCGGACGTTCTACGACCGCCGGCACAGCATCGAGGACAAGCCGCGGCTCCTGGAGACCATCGACGACTGGAACCGCCGCACCCTGTGGCCCAAGGTCTACAGCGACACCCACGACGACGGCGTGGTCCGCCTCATCAGCGAGAACCAAATGATCGTCGGCACCGGCGTCTCCCTGGAGCACTTCGTGGCATCGACCGTCTCCTCCGTGCGTGCCGCGATCGAGTTCGAGGACTGGCTGGTGAAGCGGCTCGGCCTGAACCCCGAGATCGACTTCGCCACCGACGAGGAGCCCGGAGACGCCTCCGCATAGTCCGTTGCGACCGGATGGACCGGGATCACAGGACGCGGAGGAGGAGCACGGCCAGATCGCTCGCGTACGACAGGTGCTCGGCCGCCGTCTCGGCGGTCAGGTCCGTACGGCCCGCGAGGAGGCGCGCCAGGCCGTCCGCACGGGTCCCGGCGCCGGGACCGGGCTCGGTGTCCCCGTTGCCCTGGACGACCCCGTCGGCGGTCCCCTCGGTGACGCACAGCAGCGCGTCACCGGGGTCGAGGTCGACGGTGTGCTCCTCGAACCGGGTGTCGCGGACCGCGCCCAGCGACAACTGCACTGCGGTCACCGACGTCACCTCGCCCGAGGAGCTCAGCCGCAGCGGCGCCGGGTGACCGGCGGAGACCAGCGTCACCCGCACGCCGGCGCCCCGGCGGCGCACGAGCTCACCGTGGACGAGGGTCATCAGCCGGCCGTGCACGCCCTCGCGGGCGACGGCGTGGTTGAGGCGCGTGACGACGTCGGCGACGCCGTGTCCTTCGGCGGCGAGCAGGCGCAG